>CALETX010000319.1 GCA_937920455.1 uncultured bacterium | reverse complement strand
TCACGTCGGGGTAGAAGTTGTTTTCCCTGCGAAGGGGAACCGGAAAAACAGTTCCACCAAGATATTTTGTGTGCGTGGCAAGCACAGGGTAACCAGGTGCCGTAACGATGCTGATGTCGCCAGGGTCAATGAAACAGAGGGGAAGCATGGCTAGCGCCGGCTTGGAGCCGATGCTGTGGCATATCTGGGTATCGGGATTGATATCGCGCACGCCGAAGAATTTTGCGAGATAATCCGCCGCAGCCTGTCTGAAGATGGCAATGCCGTTGTCCGCGTATCCCCTGTTTGCCGGATCGTCAACGGCTTTTTTCATAGCCTCTCTTATCAAGGGCGGTGCCATTTGGTCCGGCTCGCCCACGCCAAAGTCCAGCAGTTCTATGCCGGGATGTTCGCGACGCGCCTGGGCCTTGGCGCGCTTGATTTTTTCAAACTTGTAAACAGCTTCTTCGACTCCGAAACTTTCACCGCCAATACGTTTTGCGAAGAGTCTTTGAATATTCATTGCGTCTCCATCTGGCTTCAAACCAGCGCGACATCTTATTTACGGCGGCACCGAAGTCAAAGAAGTAGTGCGTGGGAGGCTTGATTGGCTGACACATTTTGTTCATCAGATGTTGATCTTGAAAGGCGGGCGGCGATCCGCTAGAGGTCACGAACCGCATCTGACAAATAATGAAACGGAAGCCCAACATCTTGTTGATTAAAGATTTTCCGGCGACATTCGAGGCGATGGTTGGCATAGAGCCGCGCCATACTCATTTCGGGCGTTCGCTTGTGCCGGTGATCTCTGGCGCCACAGATAAGCATCGGGACGCGGTGTTCTGCCAAGGCGGCCGTCTCCATGGTGAGCAGCATTGCATGGAGCTTGAGAGCAAGGATAATCTCATGCCGTCAGGCTTGTATTGGCTGCGCCTGAGCTTTCAGTCTCAAGAGGGTCCCGAACACACAAAAGCGATCATGTGCAGGACGCGGGAGCACAAGTTTGTCAGGCGGCTTTACGAGAAGGATGAGCTTTACGATTTGGCGGGAGATCCCGGCGAAACCGACAACCAGATTGACAACCCATCATGGATGGGGCGAGGGAGAGCATGATGGAACGGATGCTGACGCATTTTTCTTGAAACCGCAGACGTCGTTGCTCATGACCCTGACAGACGGTGGTAACTGCGCGGTAATGGCAGGAGTCCTGCAATTTCTAACTCGGCGCATTGTTTGGATAACCGGTGTCGAAAGTCAGATTGACATAAGCACTGATCGTCCGCATAGTTCGAGCATCTGAGGAATTGAGATGACCGCGCGGAAGACGATTGTTGGTTGCATAGATGAGGAAATACTGAGATTCACCGCTGGCGACGATTTGAAGCTGGACCTGGCTCTTGTGGAAGCGGATTGCATAGGTTCGGCGGCTCATGCGGTGATGCTTTCCAGAATGAATCCTCCGGTGTTGACCGCTGCCGATGCGAAAAGGCTTGTTCGGGCTCTTGTTTCTGTGATGAAGGCTCATCGGGCGGAGAGATTTCGCATAAGGCTGGAGGATCAGGACGTTCATCTTGCCGTTGAGCGGCGGCTTACGATGGAGTTGGGCGATTTGGGCAAGCGCCTTCATACGGGACGCAGCAGAAACGATCAGATTGCGACGGATCTCAGGCTGTATGCCAAGGGCGAACTGCTGTGGGTAATGGAGGAGGCGGCTGATCTGGCTGGATCCCTCCTGGACATGGCTGCGCGCCACATGACGGTCCCGATGGCGGGTCGCACTCATCTGCAGCCGGCAATGCCGTCAACGGTGGGCGTTTGGGCTTCGGCATACGCTGAGAGCCTGCTTGATGATTTGGAACTTGTGGCCACGGCCTACCGGCTCAACGACAGAAGTGTGCTTGGCTCGGCTGCCGGATACGGGGTTCCGCTGGCGGTGGATCGCGCGCTTACCAGCAGGATCCTCGGCTTCGATCGCCCCATCGGCAACGTTCTGCACGCATGCCACACTCGCGGGAAGAACGAGTCGGTCATTCTTGCGGCTCTTGCGCAGGTGATGCTCACTCTCTCGCGGCTGGCGGAGGACATTGTTATTTTTGTCATGCCAGAGTTCGGATATTTCGAGTATCCGAAGGAATACGGAACGGGCAGCAGCATAATGCCCCAGAAGACTAATCCGGACGCGGCAGAACTTGTCAGAGCCAGAGCGGCGATTGTGATACAGCAAGCGGCGGCGGCATGTGAGATTGTCCGCGCATTGCCAGCGGGTTACAACAGGGACCTGCAGGAGGTCAAGAAGCCCTTCATCGAAGGGATTGCGGCGACGCGGGCATGCCTGCGCGTGATGTCAAGACTTGTTGGAGGATTGAGGCTGAATGAGGCCGCATTGAGGGCTGGCCTAGGACCGGCGGTGTTCGCGACCGATATGGCTTTGAGGCTTGTCTCGTCTGGTGTGCCGTTCCGCGAGGCGTACATGCGGGTGAAGGAGCAGTTGGGATCTTTGAAGGCAGATGACGCCGACGCAGCGATCGCCATGAGGAGCCGTCCTGGCGGGCCGGTATGCGTTGACACAAAGGGCATGAAGGCGTCGGCGGCAGCATGGAAGAGATTTGCCATAGACCGTCGGAAACGCTACTATTCGACTGTTTCGAATTTGCTTGGAATGAGGTATCCGGAGTTGGAATAAGAAACCCATAAACAAGGCCGCGATTTGGGCTGTGGCCGTGGGAGGGATCATGATCGGGCGAAAAACACTGTCAACCGTGTTGTTAACCGTTATGGGGATTGCTCTCTTGTTGACGGCGGCCAGCGTTCTGGCCCAGGAACCTGCGGCAGTGGGGGCGAAATCCGCGTCTGCGGCGCAGGGCTGGACATTGAGGCGTGTTATGCATGACGGTGGCTGGCTTATGTGGGTTCTGGCGGTTGTCTCTGTTGCGGGTGTGGCTCTATCCATTTATCTCTGGATGATGCTTCGCGTATCGCAGATTGTTCCGCGATTCCTGCACCGTGAACTCGTGGAGAAGATAAGAGCCGGTTCCATGGACGATGTTCGGAGAGCATGCGAATACAGGCCATGTCCGCTCTCGCTTGTGGTGTTGGCTGGGATTGACTACCTCCGCGGAGCTCACAATCCCAAGGGCGACGTTCTGAAGGACGCGATGGAGAGCGAAGGGGCACGCCAGGCTGAGGGATTGATGGGCCAGACTCAGTATCTGCTGGACATAGCCGTCATAGCTCCGATGATTGGCCTGCTTGGAACGATCTTCGGGATGATTCAGGCTTTCAGCGGTGTTGCGTTTGATATTGCGAGCGCAAAACCGGTTGTGCTGGCGGCGGGTGTTTCGAAGGCGCTGCTAACCACCGCATTTGGTCTGATCATAGGCATTCCGGCTATGGGATTATACGCATATTTCAGACGGAAGGCAGGCCGGCTGATTTCCCTTCTTGAAGTTGCCACTACGGATATACTCACAGCACTCATAGACACCAAGGTCAAATAGATGAACTTCGTTCACAGACAAAAAGCGGATCTTCCTGGCTTTCAGATCGCTCCGATGCTTGACATAGTCTTCAACCTGTTGTTTTTCGCGATGATCAGCCAGATTTTCGCGCAGTGGGAAATGGAGATTCAGGTCAAGGTGCCGACCGCCAAGACTGGCGAAATTATAGATCGTCTTCCCGGCGAGGTGATTCTGAATATTCAGAAAGATGGCCGCGTGATTGTGAACAGACAAGAGCTTGATGATAATGGGCTCCGTTCGATTCTGGCCAGGATTGTGCGGATGTTTCCAGGCCAGCCGGTGCTCATCCGCGCGGACAGGGAAACTCCCTATGCGCATGTGATCAGGGTTCTTGATCTTTGCAGACAGTGCGACATTTACAACATTTCCTTTGCCACGAGCGCTTCAGAGGAAACATGAGGAATGCTGCTTGTTTGCTGGGATGTCTTCTGGCCGTATCGGCGCTCGCTCAGACGCTCAACGAACAGGAGGCGCTGCAATTCGCTGACGGCCTTTATTCCCGCGAGATGTGGGAATTGGCCTTGAAGGAATATCAAGCCGTCCTTGCGGAACATCCAGCGACGGAAAAGGGTGATCATGTTTATTTCCGGATTGGCGAGTGCCTCAGGCGGCTTGGACGGATGCAGGAAGCGGCCAAGGCATACCGGGCCGTATTCGAAAACTATCCGCAGAGTCAGTTGAGATTCCGGGCCGCACTGAGACGAGCGGATATTGCGGTTGACGCAAAACAGTATGATGCGGCCTTGGCGCAATACCAAGAGATTCTGGCGGCAAGACCGCCTCCTGAAATTGCTGCGGCTAGCCTTTTCTTTGAAGGCGAGATACTTTTCAAACAGGAGCGGTACGCGGAAGCCGCGCAGATTTTTCAGAGAATAATAACCGACTACCGCGACTCAGAATTTCAGCCGTATGCTATGCTCAGGGTTGCTGGCATTTATGCCAGGCAGCCCGAAAAAGCAGCCGAAGCGCTCAAGCTTTACGAGGAAGTGGCGGCCGGCGTGACGACGAACCGTTTAGCTGCCGAGGCCTGGTTCCAAATCGGCGAGTTGTACTTTTCGCAGAAGATCTTCGATAAAAGCGCAGAGGCGTATCGAAAGTTGTTGATGGAGTTCGGCAGCGATCAACGCGCAAAGGAAGCCAGACTTCAGGCTGCTTGGGCATGCCACCATGCGGGACTTTTTGCCGACGCGCTCAAGTACGCTGTTCAGACGCTCGGTGCCGGAGCCGGAGGTGACGAGGCTGAATGGCTGTACCTACGAGCAAACTGTGAGCGTCAACTCATGAAACATGATGAGGCTGTCGCGTCTTACTCGACCATTATTGACAAGTTCGGCTCAAGCCGTTTTGCGATCCCGGCGCGGTACGAACGCGCGCTGGTTCATTATCGGACCGGCAGGTTCAGGGAGGCTGTTGGAGATGCCCTGCAGATTCCGCCATCTGCCGGTC
>CALETX010000318.1 GCA_937920455.1 uncultured bacterium | reverse complement strand
CGCCTCGAATTGTCCGACAAAGACAAGCTGCTATCACAAGGATCGCAAGCAAATATAATCTTCTCGTTTTCATCGGTTCCACGCCTTTCGTGCATGCGTCATGCTTAGTACCCCGTAAACCGCAGAAGCACTAACAGCCATTTATCTTAGCAAGTATTTTATCTGCTTTACGCAATCGCCGTAATGATTTTCGTTCAACGTCCTGCCACCCAGTCACAATCGGATTTAAAAGGTTTAGCGCAAGGGACGCAGCCAATAGCGGGCTGCCGACAAGAGAAGCAAGCCGGTTCAACCCAGCTTGCCTGGCTTCGGAACAAGCACACGAAGCGCTGAGGGCATGACCCTTACATGTGTTTCGGACGGGGCGTCAAAAAGTTCACCGTCAATCTGAATCGGCGCCGGTTCCTTGCGAAGCACATCAAGCGTCCTGAAACGCCGCATGATGACCTCCGGTATCCTGTCAATTGTGCCGTTGAACAGCCGGCCAGCATTGGCAACCAGCTTCGGAATATCCTGCCGTAACGCCACCACCAGCTCCAGGAGACCATCATCCGGCCTTGCCTTGGGAGCTATGAGCGCACCGCCGCCAAACTGCGTGAGATTGGCCACGGTAAGAACCAATGGATCCTCAAAAAACAGTTTTTCACTTGCGTCCACAATAACTTCAACCGGCTGGGGCTTGTACCCGAGAAGCTCTTGAACGCCCGCGAAAACATATGGCAGAATTCCCCTTACAGGCATTTTCTGGAAAGAACGCGCCACAGCCGCGTCCCAAGCCATGCTACACGTGACAAGAAACGGCAGGCCGTTCACCACCCCCACATCAATGGCAACCGGTATGGCTTCAGCCAGCGCCCGCGCGGCACGCGCCGGAGAAAGAGGAATTCCAAAATGCCTCGCAAAACCGTTCCCGCTCCCCGCCGGAATAACCCCTAGCAAAACGCGCGTCCCAACCAGCACCCTCCCAACAGTGCTAACCGTCCCGTCGCCGCCGGCAACAAGCACAATATCCACTCCCTCGTCAACCGCCCTCCGAGCCTTCTCAACACCATCGGCCACGCTCTTGCAAAACTGATAATACAGCTCAGTGCCCCCAACATCCCATACCTTGTCCATAGCTGCGCGAAATGCCGAAAATGACCACGGTAAGCCCGACCGGGGATTAACAAGTGTCAGCACACGTCTCCGAACATCGCGTTGCAATTGAGGCATGGCCGTCTGACCAACCACCTGCTCCCTGCGGTCAGAAAGATGCCGCGGGCGTTCATCATGATGTGGCTGTGGCACGCTCATCTGGCGGCAGCGAGGAACGGCTCAAGATCAAACGTCTTTACCAAGGCTCTCCTGCGCAGGTTTGCAACCCACACCTTGTAAATATCCCTCGCCTGCGCCTCGACTCTCTTCCTCTCAGCGGCAAGGAGCGATTCTGTTTCAGTGTCGGCGGCCTTGTCCTCGCGACCAAGCACCTTAAGAATGTATATCTCTCCCCCTGCTTCAACCGGATCACTCACGCCACCTGGCTCGACTTTAGAGACAGCTTCAGCAAAATCCTTGCGCAACTCGTCTAGCCTGAGCCAACCCCAGTCGCCTCCGGAATCAACTCTGCCACCTCTGGAATGCTCGCGCGCCACCTCGGCAAAGTCCGCCCCCTCCCTCAAGCGGCGAACAATATCCCTTGCGGTTGCTCGCTGTTGTTCAGCCTCGGCGTCTGTTGAGCCCTTGCCAAGAACTATAGCGTTAATTTTGACGCGAGGAGCCAGGCTGCCCCCGGACTCGGAGCCCTTTCCTTTCTCGCCGCGCTCCGCAGGCAGCATCCTGGCATAATGGTCCACGCGAGCAGACCGTAGCGCTGAAATCATTACGCTGTCTCTTATCTCCTCGCGCCATTGATCATAAGTCATCCCGTTTCGCTGAAGTACAGCGCCGAGCTTGACCTTGTCATCTCCAAACGACTCCCGCGATATTGCTCTTATCCTCTCGTCAACGATCCAGTCCGGCACCCTCTGGGTCTTCGGATCACGCGAATCAAGTATCAGATAACGCTCTATTATCGCTTCTCTCGCTTCTTCCATGATCTTCCTCGCGCGGGCCGAAAGATCCTTTGAATCTGACTCCTGAGAAAGTCCCACAAGATCCCTCTGCGCCGCGGCAAACACGTCTCCAACTGTTATGACGTGCCTGTTGACAACCGCCGCAATTCCATCAATCAGTCGCATGTTTGACTCGTTGCCACGGCAAACAATCGCGATTGCCGCGCAAAATATGATCAACTTCCCGCATCTCAATCTCATGGCCGCCCCCTTATTTAACATCTGGCTCGCTTCACTCTAGCTCTATTGGCCAAAACAGCGCAAGGCAAGCTTATCTGCTTCCTAATCGCTCCGCAACCCACCCTCCTCCCTCTAAACTGGTTACAGCTCAACCGGCTCTCATGATGCGCCTGGTTTTTGCTGTCGCGCGTTTCGGCAGGATACAAACAGGACGCCGCTTCATAGCTCATTGCGTCCTTGATAATTGCGTATCGCTTCCTCTTTTGTGATGAAGTGATGAAGCATCGCATCTCCTCCTGTACATTCCGACAATAAGCCCCTGCGCAGATCGGCAGACATTATATGCGATTCCTGCGCAGCGAATGCGCCAGGCCGCCACGATAAATGACTACCTTTTTTTTACCCCACATACTCACTACCCCTCAACTTTGAACCCAAGAGCAGGCGGAGAAATACCAAGAACATTCCATGGCACAAGCAGACCGAAGCGATATCCTACGGTTGTAGTTTTAAATGATCAATGAATTGTGAATGATCAGGCAAGCCATCCCCACAGCAAGAACTCTGGCTTCTGAGCGCTGCTTGCTCACCAGCAGAAAAACGATCTGGCTGGAGAAATATTGACATGTGGTGCCCCAAAAATTCGGTTGCAGACCCCCCAGAAGTTAGGCACCGTTCGCCCGCGGATTATCTCAACAACATAACCAGAAAAAGACAATCTGTTGCCGCTCAATGCCAGAAGACTTGGATCAATATCCCAGCAAGAACTACAGACGCTCCCCTCCTGCAAAAGCTAATCACACACTGTTATTGACGGTGTCCGTGTTCCGATTCGCTTCCCGCCATCTTGACAAATGTCCCCCTCACGACATATCGTGGCCTTATGAAATACAAATACGTGGGTATGTCTCCGATGGCGCTTGCGGTCTCGCTTCTTCTGGCAGGATGCGAAGTGGATTCCGTGTCCTCGCGCATTTCAGTCACGCCATCCTCAGCCGTTGTAAGGAAAGGTCAGTCGGTTCGCTTCCACGCAGAGGGGGGATACGACTACCGCTGGTCGTTGTCGGATCATTCTCTCGGCATCCTTTCCCAAACCACCGGTGATTCAGTGGTGTACACAAGCATTTACGAGCCGGCGGAAGGTTCCACCGCCATCCAGGTTCTTACCTGCTCCTCCTGGTTGGAAGGCCAGGCCGGATCAAACGATGCGCCGTCTGAATGGACCACCGAGGTCTATATCACCCACGTCCATTAGATACCCTGAGCCAGCATGTCTCCCACCAACACCCGCATCACCAGTACATCCAATCCGCGCATAAAGGCCGCCATCAAACTGCGCCAGCGCTCGCATCGAGATGAAACAGGCCTCATGCTGATCGAAGGATACCGAGAAATCTCGCGAGCCCTTCAGAACAACCATCCCCTGGCCGAACTCTTCTACTGCCGTGACCTCTTTCTGGGAAAGAACGAGGAGGCGATACTTGAACGATGTAAAGCCATGGGAGTCCCCTTGCGTGAGTGCACCGAACCTGTCTTCCACAAGCTGGCATACCGCGACAGACCGGAGGGTCTCCTGGCCGTGGCGCCACAAGTTCGCCGCACCCTCGATTGCCTCTCGCTGCCAGATACACCTCTCGTCGTGGTCGCTGAATCAATCGAAAAGCCCGGCAATCTCGGCACAATACTTCGCTCAGCCGACGCTGCAGGCGCGCACGCCGTGATCGTCTGCGACCGCTGTACGGACATCAACAATCCCAACGTGGTACGCGCCAGTCTGGGCGTCCTGTTCGCTCTGCCAGTGATCGAAGCCTCCACGCCGCAAGTCATATCGTGGCTGAGAGAAAGGAAAATCCAGATCATAGCCGCCAGCCCTCATGCTGAGACTCTGTATACGCGGGTCAATTTCACCCTTCCAACGGCCATAGCGCTCGGCACAGAGCAATATGGACTGCGCGAAGACTGGATGGCGGCTGCATCAGCCACGGTAAGAATCCCAATGCTGGGCCAGTCCGATTCCCTCAACGTTGCCGCCGCAGCTACAATCCTCCTCTACGAAGCGGTGCGTCAGCGATCCGGATGACCGTCGCCAGATGATGCGCCGTTCGTCTCCTTCTTTCCCCGCTTATCTCCATCTGTGGGACGAGGCTCGAATTTTTCGCAAGTGTCAGTCGCCTCAACAATACGCCAGGTCAGGCCGCATCTCTGGGTGAAGGGGTTAACCGTGTAATGTGCACAATGACGACAGTTCCTGCCACGCTCATCGTTCCGAAAAACATCCACTCGCTCGGAACGATCCTCATCGGTGAAAATCCTGGGTTTGGCCGCGCGCTTAAAAGGTATGGAAGCTTCATTGGAGAATTCGTGACCGCACGCGGAGCAAAACAACCTTTCGCCCGTCTTACGGAGACCGTCATAAACAGCCTCCCGCCTTAAAATGGCGTCACATTTGCAAGCAGGGCAAATGATCTCCACCGGTCGCCCTCCTGTTTTTCCACCCGCCATGCCTTGCCCTCCGTTGGGTCCTTCTGCATCTACTCAGACGCTTCCAGAGTGGCCGAGGTTTGCTGAACAATCACACCGCCAGCCTTTGCCTTCTCCTTAACAAGCTCCACAATTTTTGCAGTAAGCCCGGCATCCTGCTCAAGCCTGACGCGCGCTCCGTCATGACCCTGACCGATTTGTTCATCTCCCAGCGACAGCCACGACCCGCGCTTGGCCACAACGCCGTACTTTATAGCTGAATCCAGCACCGAACCTTCCCATGAAATTCCCTTAGCGTACATTATGTCAAACTCGGCCTCAGCAAAGGGCGGAGCCACCTTGTTCTTCACCACCTTCACACGTGTTCGATTTCCCATGACCCGCCCGGTTGCGTCCTTGATCGCGCCAACCTTTCTGACATCCAACCGCACCGACGCGTAAAACTTCAATGCCCTGCCGCCTGGTGTCGTTTCCGGATTTCCGAACATCACGCCGATCTTCTCCCTTATCTGGTTGGTAAAGATGCAGAGAGTCTTGGATGCGGATATCGCACTTGTCAGCTTCCTCAATGCCTGAGACATCAGGCGCGCCTGAAGCCCCACGTGAGAGTCGCCCATTTCGCCATCAAGCTCCGCCCTCGGCGTCAAAGCCGCCACAGAATCCACCACAACAACATCTATGGCGTTGCTCCTCACCAGACTCTCCACGATGTTCAGCGCCTCTTCACCCGAAGCCGGCTGCGACACAAGAAGCTCATCAAGATTCACACCTATGCGTTTGGCATAGCCAGGGTCGAGCGCATGCTCTGCGTCAATAAAAGCGGCCGAGCCGCCGTTCTTCTGAGCATTCGCAATGACGTGCAGCGCCAGCGTCGTCTTCCCTGACGATTCCGGTCCAAAAATTTCCACCACGCGCCCCCGAGGCAATCCACCCACTCCCAGCGCCAGATCAAGAGAAAAAGCGCCGGTGGACACGCTCGGAACCTCCTTTGTCACCTCCGCTTCCCCCAGCCGCATTATGGCGCCGTCTCCGAACTCTTTGCGTATCTGCGCAAGCACTGCCTCCAACGCATCCGACCGGCCTTTCTCCGCACCCCCGCCTTTTTTGCTCATTGCAACCTCCTCACGGCTTGCGCCTCATTTCCATCTTCAGTCCTCGATATTCTGTCTCTTCCAATC
>CALETX010000317.1 GCA_937920455.1 uncultured bacterium | reverse complement strand
AACAATCAGTCTTGCGCGAAAGGTGGCTCGCCTGGTTTCCACAATACGACGTGGGACATTTACGTTGAATTAGAATGAACAGGCAAAACATGACGGATGCGAGCGACTCCGAGCTCATCAGGAAATACAGGCGCGGTGAAGTCGGGGCCGTGGACTGTTTGGTGCGGCGGCACCAGAAAAGACTGTTCGGATTTATCATGAACATGGTTCAAAATCATGCAACTGCGGAGGACATCTTTCAGGAAACATGGCTGCGGGCCTTGCGCGCCCTTGATGCGTACAGGGACGAAAACTTCACAGCGTGGCTGGTCAAAATCGCCAGGAACATAATCATAGATCGGTCTCGAAAACGCGAACCTGAACTCGCTCTGGACAAGGAAGATGGCGAAGGGCGCGCGCAGATCGAAAACATGCCTGACCCCACCCCCGACCCGGCCGCCAATGCGGAATTTTCTGATGTCGGAAGGATGATCTTCGAGGCGGTCTCGAAGCTGCCGCCCGAGCAAAGGGAGGTGTTCCTCATGCGCGTGGAGGCTGGTCTGTCGTTCAAGGAAATAGCCGCAATTCAGCGCGTTTCAATAAACACCGCCCTCGGGCGCATGCATTACGCCGTTGAGAGACTCAGACCTATTGTTGCCGCCGAAATGAACAAAACTAAGGAGCGCAACGGTCGTGGAGGGCAATGCTCATGAAATGCGAAAAGGCCAGAACATGGTTGTTCCTGGAACAGAGCGGAGAACTCTCCCGCCTCAGAAGCCGCCGGCTGACGGCACATCTGGCGGCCTGCGCCGAGTGCGCCCGATACCGGGATGAACTTTCCCATATAACCGGTATTGCAAAGACTCATCTGCCGACTGAAGGACCAGCCGAAAACGTAATTCTCAAAATAATCGAATCCACCCCAGTTCACGGAATCCGACACGTGGTCAACTTCCCATGGATCGCGGCAAGAATCGTGGCTTGGGCCGCAGTTGCTGTGGCGATTGTGGGTGGAACCATGCTTTTCATGCCGTTACGAACCGAAAAATACGCCGGCCCGGAACACACTCTTAGCGCAATAATGGCGATAGTAGATGATGAGCCGCCTGAAAAGTACCATTCTCCTGACGCAAAAAGCCGTCAGGAAATTGAGCGCGAACTCGGCCGCCATCTGCTGCGCATTGAGGGATTGCTGGACGATGACCTCCTCGCTGCGGTAATGCTCTGAGACAAGCCTCAGCGCGCTCTAGGAGCCCTTTCCCATAATTCCTCAAGGGCGTAGTACTTCCTTTTCTCTCCCAGCATCAGGTGAACCACAACATCAATACAATCAACCACCACCCATCCACTGGAAGGCTCGCCTGAAATACGATATTGAGGAACATCCTCTTCTTCGTCCATGACATCTTCAACTGCCTCGACCAACGCCCTCAGATGCGGAGTGCTCCCGGCGGAAGCCAGAAGCACATAGTCGGTAATATCTGAAACGCGGCGCACATCAAAGGCAAGGATATCATCCCCCTTTTTTTCCGACAACGCCGCGCGAAGTTTCTTGAGCAGTGCTCTTGGTTTTATATTGGCTCCTTTCCGTCCGCGGGGAAAAGCGCAGAAATACCGATCATGCAGTCCCGGCGGACCTTGTATTCTGTTTACTAAACATACAAGCGACGCTCCCTGATGTACTTCTCAACAGGCTCGGGCACAAGATAGCGAATGCTGAGCCTTTCGGACACCCTGCGCCTGATGTCGGAAGACGAAACATCAATAAGCCTGCCTTCGACGCAATCACGAAGAAGCCTCTCTGCCCACGGCGAATTCAATCCAAGGTCCTCCGGACGCAGGCTCTTCCAATCGGCGCCGGGCCGGGCAAACACGGCAAATCGGCACATGCTTAACAACTCGTCAATCCTGCGCCAGTGGCGCAAGTCAGTGAGCGTGTCGCTTCCTATTATGAAAACAAGTTCCCTGTCCGGATGCTCGCGCCGAAGACAGTGTATGGTGTCAACCGTGTACGAAATCCCTCCCCTGTGAATTTCAACATCGCTTGCACGGAAACGCCCGTCGCCCCTGATTGCCAGTTCGACCATCTTCAAACGATCATCCGCATCCGCGAGGGCGCTCTTGTCCTTGTGAGGGGGCGTTGCGCTTGGGATAAACACAACTTCGCCAAGCCCTAAACGCTCCATTGCCTCCTGTGCGAGAATGAGATGACCGATATGGATTGGATTGAACGACCCGCCCAGAATGCCCATCTTCGGCGCTGTTTGTTGGTCCATCGCTGTCTCAAACCTCATTTCACATCGTAACAGGCTGACTCTTACCAATCAACGCCGAACAATGCGCCACGAAGAGCCTTATTCTTTGCCTGAGCGCAGATTATGGCGCACCAAAGGGCGCCCAGCCACGGGGGTGTACGCAAGGCTGCTCAATCCTGGAAGAGACTGAACAAGATTTTTAGGGACTCTTCCACTATAACATCGCCACCCGCGCTGCCCAGGAGGGTGCTGGGATACCACGCGCCGTATCCGCCACCCTCCTCCGCACGCGACGGCGCAAGATACCCTCCTTCTCCGGCCAGCTGAACAATGAAAGTCTGCACCGCTGGACTACGCGCTCGGATTCTCTCCCCAAA
>CALETX010000316.1 GCA_937920455.1 uncultured bacterium | reverse complement strand
AGGAACAACCCCATTTCCCCACCTGCACGGAGGGGCTCGCAAGGAGCGATCTGCTGTTGTTTTTTAACTCTCGCGCGTACGAAGTGCTCGATAAACATGTCTGCTCTAAACCGTAAAACATCTATGATGTGCCGATAGTCGTTAGAGCGGAATCCGTTGAGCCACGCCGCCTTGACGTCGTCCCATGTTTTCCAGTTCATCTCATTGCCGATTCCGACGTGGCGGTAGTTCCATGCTTCCTTAAGAGCGTCAACGGTCCTATAGCGGTTCTGAAGCCAGTTGACAAAAAAGGGAATGGCGGCCGGCTTCAGTTCGTGAGCATTATCCTGGCCAACGATGTCATTGAGCCAGCCGTTGTCTTTGTTGGCTTGATCGTCTGAGAGGACCGGCTCGTGCGAGACTTTCTGGGTTCTGTTGATCCTTTTGCGAATCAGATCATGCTGATATGCGATCATTCCGGGATGCATCAAGGCGTCTTCAACAGTCATGTTTGGCGGCAAACCGAGACGTTTTAGCAGTTCTGGCGTAATTTCTTCATAACCGCCTTCGCCGTACCAGAAGGGAATAATTCCTTCCTCAAGTGCCAGCGTAAGGGTTCGTTCCGCCGGCCACTCTGGCGTCTCCATGGTTTGCTTAATACATGTGAAGCCGAGTTTTTTCATCAGCCGGAAGTGGTATCGCGCTTCCTCCTCGGTCATCCCCGGCCACGGAAGAAACACGACTCCAGCCGGAAAGGGCGCGATGGCACGCAGCCTGCGTTGCATTTTTGTGGCTGCAAGACCGTCGTACTTCTCCACAAGATAATCGTGTTTATGACTTCTCATAGCACAGAAACGCTTACTTTATAGGCAGAAGTGAAGTAAAGCGTAATTCGTACCGGCATCACTTCGGCAAATCGGCGGAGAATGGCCAACAAGGGTCACGGGCCGCGCGGCCTGCCGGCTTTCATTGGCGAGCATTCGTTTTGTGAAAATATAAGCCGCAATAACTCGTTTTGCTCTTGCCGGCACGACGGATGTTTGCAACGCTTGGAGGCGTCCCTAGAGCAATGGGAGCGTAGATGAACAGGAAAATTTTTATCTTCGCCGCAATGCTGGCGTTGGGCACGTCCGCCGTTGTGCTCTCGGCAGACTCCTCGGTTTCGGCAGGGTTTGGCGCCCATTACTGGCGCACGATTGACGACCTTGGCACGAGCAGGGAGTTTGACAGGCAAGGTGTGGCGTGGACGGTTTCGGTTCGTTTGGGTCTGTCACGATGGCTCGGCGTGGAGGGGGCATTGGAAATGCTGCCCGGCGGTTTTCTCGGCGCGGATGACCGACTCTATGCGCCTCATGTGATGGTCGTTTTGGGACGGTCGCTGTATCTTGCCGCTGGCGGTGGATGGTTCTTTATGGACGGCGACATATATGACGATCCTTTTTACCTTTGTCGCGGGGGGCTCTCATTGGAACTTTTGCCACTGGTGTCGGTGGATTTTTACGGCGATTACAGATTCACACGATGGGACGATGTCGAGACGATCGCACGCGACATCAGCACAGAGACGGTGACCCTGGGAGCTGCGGTGCGTGTGGGATTTTGACCTGCCATGAGCGCGGTCTCTTATGACTCGCGCGCGCTGAAGCTCGATGGTCGGCGTGTGCTGGTTTTGAGTGGAGCCATCCACTATCCCCGCAGCACGCCGGACATGTGGCCGTCTCTTATGCGGGCAAGCCGAGAGGCGGGTCTCAACGCCATTGAAACTTATGTGTTCTGGAATCTCCATGAAAGAGAGCGCAAGGTTTACGACTTTTCTCATCGTCTTGACTTGCCGAGATTTCTTGGCCTTGCGGCTGAACACGGTTTGAATGTTATTCTAAGGATTGGCCCATATGTTTGCGCCGAAACTTCTTATGGCGGGTTTCCGTTGTGGCTGCGTGATATTCCAGGCGTTGAAATGCGCACCTATAACCGTCCGTTTATGGAAGAGGTGGAACGATGGGTTGGATTTCTGTGTGGCCTTCTCAAGCCGTTTTTCGCTCCATTTGGCGGCCCTGTCATACTGGTGCAGGCGGAAAATGAGTACGCCAACGTTGCCGCTGCTTATGGAGAGGATGGTCAGCGGTACCTGCAGTGGTGTGGAAGGATGATGCAGGAAGCGACGTTCGGAGTTCCGGTGATAATGTGCATGGGCGCAACACAAGGAACTCTGGAGACCATTAACGGATTCTATGCCCATCCTAAAATTGAGGAGTATCGTCGCCGCCATCCAGATAAGCCGGTGCTTTGGACGGAGTTCTATTCCGGATGGTACGACACATGGGGTTACCCACACCACATCAGAGGCGCAGAGGACATGGCGTATGCTTTGGCACGGTTTGTTGCTGCCGGCGGCGCAGGCGCGAACTATTACATGTGGCACGGCGGAACGAATTTCGGGCGTGAAGGGATGTATCTGCAAACTGCCAGTTATGACTTCGATGCTCCTCTTGACGAGTATGGCAAACCTACGGCAAAATATTATCATCTTTTGAAACTTCACCGGATTCTGAACGAGAGTGCTCACATTTTCCTCAATGTCGATGTTCCTGAGATACGCCAGAGTGATGATGAAGTCGTCGAGTTTGAATGGAGTCATAACTCGCAGAGTCTTGTCTTTATATGCAACGATTCTGCGGCTGATGAGGCTGTGGTGCGCCGTGGATGCTCAAGCCTGCGGCTCCCGCCGCATTCCGTTGTGATTCTGCGGGACGGCGAGCTGCTAATGAACACGGCACATCTTTCGGCTGCGAGGCGCGTTTCTCGCGCGATGCGGCCTCTGAATCGGACGCTAACCGGTCTTGGCGGGTGGGTTGAACCGATGCCAGACCTCTGGCCTCCTGCTTTGAGGAAGCCGACGATTGTCACCGAGCCGGTTGAACAGCTTTTACTGACGCGCGACATGACTGATTACGCCTGGTATTGCGCCGATCTTCATGTGGAGTCGCGTCGCGCTGGGGTCGGGATGCTGCGATTCGAGGCCGCCGCTGATGTGTTGTACGTGTATATTGATGGCAAGCTGGTGGGTTTTACTCTTCCGCCGCTTCACGAGAACAGGAAGCTGGACGGCTCAGACCGTGAGAACGAAAACAACGCGCCGGATTTCCACCAGGAGTTCAACATCAAGCTTGCAGCCGGGGCTCACAAACTGCAGATTCTGTGCGCTTCCGCCGGCTTGATAAAGGGCGATTGGATGCTTGGCGGGGCCAACATGGCACGCGAACGGAAAGGCATTTGGGGGCGTGTTTTCTGGCGCGATATCCCTCTGCAGGGACCTTGGAGGCTTAGTGTTGGACTGCTGGGTGAGAGACTGGGGATTTTTGGAGCTGCGGGCGAACTTGTTCAGTGGCGGGCGGACCTTGCGCGGCGTCCCTCCATGCCGCTCAGGTGGTGGCGGATATTTTTCAAGAAACCTTACACCTGCGAACCATTGGCGCTGGACATGTCAACCATGGGGCGGGGGCTTCTGTGGTTGAACGGAAGGCTGCTTTGCAGATACTGGCTGGCGCAGGCTATTGGCAAGGGCGGCACGGCTCCTGGCGATCCAGTCGTTTCGCAACGATCCTCCGAGCCGACTCAGCGTTATTACCACCTACCGGCCGGCTGGTTGGAGGAACTCAACTTGCTTGTTGTGTTCGAAGAGTTTGGAGGGAACCCCGCCGGCATCAGACTCTGTGTCTGGGAAGAAACGCCACGGTAAAGCATGATCCCTCGGCTGAACGAGTGGCTGCCGCAGATGGGCGAGCGGAATGCTTATGGTATTGTCGGGCCGGTTAGGTCTGATAATGCTTTGTTATCATGGCGAGAACCAATAGAATGTTGGTGCGCATAAGGCCATACTGCGCAATCAGGAAATGAGCTGGAGGTGACGAGATGAACACTCGCGGGATGTTTGCTCTGGCGGCCGTTATAAGCGTGACGTCTGCAGTTGCTGGGCCGCGCGTGGCGCCAAAAGAGGATGAGTTCCGGCCTCAGGCTTTTGCGTCGCTCTTTACAGAGGCTGAACGGCGCGCGCCACATGTGACCGGTCGCAGTTTGTCGCTGCGGGACTGGCCGTTCCTGGACGGGCAGTGGCTGGGCATGCTAACGGATTCGGATGGCAACATCTGGTTTGCAGTCAGTTCTCACTCAGGGGAGCAT
>CALETX010000315.1 GCA_937920455.1 uncultured bacterium | reverse complement strand
TTACAACCTCCCGCGCAAATACAAGATCGCATTCAGCGGTTGCAGTGCCGATTGCGCGTTGGCTCAAGTCAATGACCTCGGCTTTATTGCTCATGAGCGCACCGGAGAACCGGGATTCAGCGTGTATGCAGGCGGAGGAATGGGGGCTGAACCGCGTGTGGCGGATCGCATAATGGAATGGGTGGCGGCCCGCGAAGTCATTCGCATTGCCGAGGGGATCCGAAGACTCTTTGATCGTTTAGGCAACCGCCGCAATCGGCATCGCGCTCGCCTGCGTTTTGCCATGGAACGAATCGAGCCTGCTGCATTTCGCGCGATGTTTGGCGAAACTCTCGAATCGGTAGCGGCCGAGGGCGTTCCAGCTTGTGAGCTGCCTGTGAAAATCGCCGAAAGGCCTGTCGAACCGCCGGCGGATTATCGCAGTCTATTAACAGACATGGCAGGTATGGAAGTGCTTAAGCAGTCTCTGGTGGGATATGTAGCCGTTCCAGTGCGACTTCCGTTGGGGCAGATTGCGTGGAAGACGCTGGCAGAGTTGGCGGACGTCGCGGACAGGTTTAGCTCAGAGAAAATGCTGCGGACAACTCAGGATCAGAATTTGCTGTTGTGTTCTGTGCGGGAGCCGGATCTGGCTCAATTGCGCGAGGAACTTCGGCGTGTTCTGGGTTCAGATTCCACCCACCGCAGTGCAGTGCATGCATTTACAAGCTGTGCAGGCGCCGCAACGTGTCGCCTTGGGCTTTGCTTGTCTCGTTCCGCATCTCGCGCCTGTGCAGAGGCGCTCGACAATGCAGGATTGGCCGATTCCACCATCCGAGCAGTAGATATCCGGATAAGCGGCTGCCCGAATGCATGCGGACAGCATCACGTCGGAACAGTCGGTCTCTTTGGCGCAGCGCAACGGCTTGGCGAACGCCTGCTTCCAGCTTACAGAGTTTTGCTGGGCGCCAGACGCGGTGAGGGCCATACACGATTGGGCATGGTCGTGGGCAGTGTTCCCGCCAGGGCATTGCCGAAATTTCTTGTTGACCTCTTGAAAGATTATGAGACGAGTCGAACGGCTAATGAATCATTTGCAGAATATTTCGATCGCAAAGGAATGCGCTATTTCCAATCTCTTCTGGAACAGCATACCCATGTGCCGGCATATGCCGACGCTCCGGCATTTTATCGCGACTGGGGCATGGAAGAAGATTTTTCCCTGGCAGGTCGGGGGGCCGGGGAATGTGGCGCGGGCGTTTTCGAATTAATCGCTCAGGATCTGTCAACTGCCGCCAAATTGTTGGAACAAGCGCAGAAGGAGGCACGCCCGGACAAATTTCTTCTCGACGCCCTTCTGGCGACAGTGCGCGCGTTGCTGGTCACGCGCGGAGTTGATTCCCAAGACCCGGCCATGATTATAAAGTCGTTCGAAACTCACTTTGTGGATACTGGTCTGATTGATGCCGGCTTTCGCGACCTGCTCGTGAGAGCGCAAGGATACATAAAGGGATGGCGCGAAGCGCTGGACGGTCGGCTTGAAGAAGTCCGTCGCCTGCTGACGCGGGTAGAAATGCTTTACTCTGCCATGGATGCGGAACTGCGCTTCCATGTGCCGGAGGCGGCGACAAGCGTCAGTGCTCCGGATGCGATTCCGAACGAGGCATCCAAAGCCACAGACGTCGGCGGCCAGCGTGCAACAGCCGAACTCGACCTGCGCGGAGTGGCATGTCCGCTGAACTTCGTGAAAGCCAAACTGCGCCTGGAAACGATGGGGGTGGGGGACTCCCTGGGCATCATCCTGGACGATGGCGAACCCGTGCAAAACGTGCCGGCCAGTTTCAGGAACGAGGGTCAGGAGGTTGTAGATATGCGTCCGATGGGCAATGGCCATTGGATGGTGATTATCAAGAAGATCCGGAGCTGATCGAAAGCATAGAATGAATTCCGAAGGCGATGATGCTCTGGAACAAAAATTGATTGCTGAAGTTCAAGCCGGCGACCAAGCCGCATTTGGCGAAATTATACAACGGTACCAGCGTCCGGTACTTGATTTCATTTATCGTATGCTCGGCGACCCGGATATTGCCCAGGATGTGGCGCAGGATGTTTTCGTGCGCATTTGGCGCAGTATAAGCCGATTTAGATGTCGTCGTGACGCGGCATTTTCCACATGGCTTTTTCAAATAGCCCATAACCTATGTGTTGATGTCCTCCGTCGAAGGGCGCGCGATCCGCTTCGAATGGCTGTAACTGATCCGATCTTGATGGACAAACCTGCCTCGGATTTCACGACAAGAAATGTAATTACTCGCGAAATGGGGAGACGGGTCGCTGACGCAGTGGGAAGTCTTCCCCAAGATCAGCGGGCGGTCGTAGTACTGGCTGAATACGAGGGCCTGTCCTACAAAGAGATTGCCGCTGTCATGAAATGTTCCGTCAAAGCAGTGGAGAGCCGTTTATACCGGGCCAAGCAAGCCCTTCGCCACGCTTTGCGCGACATCGCTTCAGTGACTCTGTGAATCCCAACGATTGACTCTTTCCAGGCTGTGCGTGTGCGCGAAGACTTGAACATAATGACTTGGCAGTGCGCAACTTCCGGATATGGCCGTGCCCTCCAACCTTGCAGGGTGCTGGTGGAAGACAGCGGAATTGCTGTCATGTCATAGGCGGATGGCTTGTAATTGAGTTCTTACGTTGTTATATCGAGCCCTTCATCCGGTCTTGTTCAAACCTTGTTCTTTTGCCCAGCAATAAAGCACGGGTGCTAGAAACAAGGTAATCACTTCAATCGCCATACCCCCAAAAGAAGGAAGTGACATAGGAAGCATGATGTCCGAGCCGCGGCCGGTTGACGTGAGCACCGGCAGCAGCGCAAGGACGGTGGTGGCAGTAGTCATCAGGCACGCCCGTATCCGTCGCTTGCCGGCATAAACTGTGGCCTCGCGGACCTCCTCCACAGTGGCTGGCTTGACCTTGTCAAACCGCTGGTTCATGTACGCGCAGATAACCACTGCGTCGTCTGAGGCTATTCCGAACAGTGCCAAGAAGCCTACCCAGATTGCGATGCTCATATTGATGGGGTGCACCTGAAATAGATTGCGGAGATTTACTCCTAGAATCGTCATATTCATGAACCAGGGTTGTCCATACAACCATATGAACAGAAGCCCACCCGACCAGCAGACGAAGATCGTGCAGAATACCAGCGATGTGGTAATGACAGAACGAAACTGAAAATAGATGATCATGAAGATGATGAACAAAGTCAACGGAAGGATCACCGCCAGGGTTTTCTGGGCGTGGATCTGGTTCTCGTAGCTCCCGGCGAACCGGTACGTGACCCCTGGCGGCAGATTGAGCTCACCCGCTGCCTTCTTCGAATCAAGATAGCGTTGGCACGCTTCTACCACGTCAACCTCGGCAAAGCCGGGCTTCTTATCGAACAGCACATGGCCGATCAGGAACGCGTCTTCACTCTTGACAGCCTCCGGCCCGCGCACATACCGAATCTCGGCGAGCTGCGCGAGGGGTATCTGGGCGCCGTCCCTGGAAGGCACCAGCACGCGCCCCAGCATGTCGATTTGATCACGCAATTCGCGGTAGTAACGCACGCGCACGGGTAAGCGTTTACGGCCTTCGACAGTTGTGGTCAGACTGACCCCGCCCAAGGCCACCTCAATCACATCCTGGACATGTTCGATCTGCAGGCCATATCGGGCGATCGCTTCGCGATCTATTTCGATCTCCAGGTAAGGTTTGCCGATGATACGATCGGCAATCACTGCGGATGGTTCCACCTCCGGCACTTCTTTGAGAAAACGTTCGATCTCTATCCCTGCCCGTTCGACGCTATCAAGGTCCGGTCCCTTGACCTTCACTCCCATTGGCGCCCGCATCCCGCTCTGAAGCATGACGATACGCGCCGCAATTGGCTGAAGTTTGGGCGCTGTGGTGGCTCCGGGGATCCGGGCCGCAGCCACGATTTCCTTCCAGATGTCATCCGGACTCTTAATGTGATCGCGCCACTGCCGGTATGGCCGACCGTGGGGGTCCGGAATCAGATCGCCATTTTCACGAACGAAAGTCTGATATTTCTTGTCATAACGGAACAAAATCCGGCGGCCGTTTTTGTCGCAGATATACTCCGGTTTGTACGTGATGATCGTCTCGATCATGTTGACCGGGGCCGGGTCCAGAGCCGTGTCGGCGCGTCCGATTTTGCCGACGACGGAGTCAACTTCCGGTATTGCGCGGATCGCCGTATCCTGCTTCTGGATGATATCCAGCGCCTCGCCGATGGAGGCATGGGGCATCGTGGTGGGCATGTAAAGGAATGAACCCTCATC
>CALETX010000314.1 GCA_937920455.1 uncultured bacterium | reverse complement strand
GCATAGGCGCGCCGCATGAAGGACAGCCGGCAAGCGACACGAGCGGCAACGAGCGGAATGGAGAGGAAGGCGCTCAATGAAGCGGCCGGTGGTAGGATTAACAATGGGCGATCCAGCCGGGGTCGGTCCGGAGCTGTGTCTTCGCTCTGTGTGCATGCCCGGCGTCATCAGTAAAGTCGTGCCCCTGATTTTCGGCAGCCGAGTTCTTCTCGAACGAGTTGCGAAGCGTTGCGGACTGAAGGTCCCACCCGCCATTGGTCTTCAAAAGGCAGTTGAAGGACAGAAGCCGGCCGTTGTTGATTGTGCGTCTGCCGCTGATTTGGCGAAGGTGCGTCCCGGAATAGTACAGCCAGAAGCTGGCAAGGCGGCATGGCTCTGCGTTCGAGAAGCGGTATCGGCTGCGTTGAGCGGACATATAGACGCGATCGTCACAGCTCCTCTGAACAAAGAAGCCCTGCAAATGGCCGGTGTTCCGTATCCCGGCCATACCGAAATGCTCGCAAGTCTTACAGACACCAGTAAATACTGCATGATGCTTTTTTCCCGGAAAATCACAACGAGTCTAGTGAGCACACATGTTGCGATCAAGGAAGTGGCCGGTTTACTCAGTCTAAATCGTATTCTCGATGTGATAGAGCTAACCGATGGGGCAATGAAACGGCTTGGCAGCCGTCAAAAGCCGCGCATTGTCGTGTGCTCACTTAATCCGCATGGCGGAGAGGGTGGCTTATTTGGCCAAGAGGATGTCCGCATAATTGCTCCGGCCGTGCGGATGGCAGCCGAGAAGGGAATTCTGGCCATAGGACCCATCCCTCCGGACACGGCATTTATTCCGTCTCGGTTGGCCGAAACTGATGCCTATGTTGTTATGTACCACGATCAGGGTCTGATTCCTTTCAAGATGCTGGCGTTCGATAAGGGAGTGAACATTACCCTTGGGCTGCCTATTGTCCGAACATCGCCTGACCATGGAACTGCCTTCGATATCGCGTGGAAGGGGATTGCTTCGCCCATGAGCATGGTTGAGAGCATTCGCGTTGCCGCGAAACTTGCGCTGTGGAAACGCTGATCGGCCGCGAGGTATTTTTTGGCGCAACTCACTTGGAAGTGCAGGCAAGCATGTCGGTTGAGAACCATGGCTGACGCTTCAACAGTTCGAGCGCGTTCAGCCCCAGGATGCGCTTCTTGTCATCCTCGCAGATATCTGCGAATGCAAGCATGCCGACTCCAAAACCTAGATTGAAAAGCCCGAAATCGCTGCCGACCATCATACTCCTGGCGCTACCCCTGGCCTTCGCCAGCTCGCCAAGCTGATTAGGTGATTGAGCAGCGCATGTACAGTCGAGAATATTTAGGTGACGCTCGGCCACCCGGATAACATTGGAGTCCAAATGGCCCGCCACGAACGTAATGTCTGGATATCTTTCAGAGGCCCATGTCAGCGCATCCAGGTCCGTAAAGCAGTGGTTCATATAGACGAGCTTAAGTTCGTTGACTTGTTCCAATATGGGCTGAAGGAAAGCGCTTTTCATTGTGTATGGCGGCTGGTCATAGCGATGCATCTTTACTCCGATACACGGGCCTGATTCTATGCAGCGCTTCAGCTCCGGAAGGCAATTGTCAGGTTCGTTGGCAGAAAGTGTGCAGTAGGGAATGATTCTGCGGGGATATTTTTCGGCGAGCCTGAATACTATCTCATTCTTGAATCTCGCCGGAGCTGCATATCCAGGGTCAGCCGCGCACATCCAGACCATGTCACAGCCGTAACGATCCATTTCCGCGACAAGCCTGTCCCCATCCATACACCACGGCACTGTGGTGTCGGCCCATGGCCCGAAATGACCGTGGACGTCAATAAAAGGCGTCCAGTCAATGGGACGGCCGCTCAGGATCGCTTCCCGGATACCGCTCATTTGACTGCCTCCACTATTTGCGCAATGTTCCTGGTCGCAATGTTCTCACGGTCATGAGGAGAAATATCGGCATACATGATTGGTGTGACGTACAGGCCGGGGTCGTGCAGAGGATAGTGCGATGCAAAGAAAAGGCGCTGGCTTCCCCATCTCTTTGTTATAAACTCGATTAGCTGGAAGCTGACAGGGGTGCCGTCCATGAGGACATTGGGGCACCTGTCCAGAACAGGGAGAAATCGCCGGCCATCACGCATTCCAGCCCACAAGACCAGTATAGTGAGGCTGGGAAAGGCCATGGCTAATCTGGCAATGTCATTCCATCCTCGCCTGTATTGCCACGAATGCTGTTCGTCCATGTGGACTATCATCGGCATATTGTGGATCTGCATTTCCCTGACAAGGCTCTCCCAGTGGATCGGATTCAGATCGAATGCGTGATACTCTGGCCAGAGCCTCAGCCCCACCACACCGGCCGCAGCGGCCTCAGAGACAAGCTGTTCGGGCTCAGGCAGTTCGCCGCACCCCGGGGGGACGACCGGGATTGTCGGCAGTAGCGCGTGTGGGGCGTCTGAACAAAATCGGACGATTTCGCGCCACATGTCAAACGCTCCAGCCTCCATCGCAGCCCGATCATACACCAGAGCTCTCTGTATCCCGTAGTGATGCATAACGCGAAGAGCATCACTTGCAGTCAGCGGTGGATTCAGTCTACGACCGGATCCGCTGACCGCGAAATCGGCGTCAAAAAAGGCTGTCCGGTTTTCTCTCACGTCTTGCATATCCACTGTCATTGTTTCATTTTCCGGTTACTCTTCAGGGTTTCGGTCTCGCCACATGATGACATGCAGCTTCTGGGTGTTTGGCCAAGTGTTTCTCCCAGACAAACTTGACCAGGTCGAGTTGCTGGTTGACCTTATCAATGGCTGCGAGAAGCTGTTCAATATACTCGTCGCTGCCGAGCATATGGGTTTGGGGCAAGAGAAGAGCGGTGTCGTTCACTGCTTTTTCTGTGTTGGGGAGTTTCAGAGATCTGTAATTCTGTCTCGGGTGCGGCTTTCGGTAAGGTACGGGGCTTGTCTTGTCGTAAAGGTTCAGGATCGGCGCGCGATAAACCGGCCAGTATGTGCTCATCAGAGGACATTTTTCCGCGTTCAGGGCATGCAGGTAAGCATGCTTGCACACTCCTGGTGTCTTGGCCATATCATATGAAAGAGTCATGGCATAGTAGGCTTGCCTGGTAACTCTGGCATCGCGTGCTGCGGCCTGCAAAGGTCCACCCATTTGCCGAAGTGAAGCGGCTATCATGGCTGCAGTTTGCTCGCGACGGCGAGTCTGCTCTTCTATGCGGCGTATTCCGCCTCGCAGGAGGACCGCCTGCATTTCAGTCATCCGGTAATTGTGGCCGTACATGTTCGCTGGTTGAAAATCGGGAGTCCAGCCGACATGTTTAAGGGCGAAAACCCTGCGAAAAACATCCTCGTCGTCTGTTGTAACAGCTCCTCCCTCTCCGCTGGTTAGAACCTTGCTTTGCTGGAACGAGAAGCTGCCCGCGTCTCCGAGCGCTCCGGCGCCGCGGTTTTTCCACCGGCTCCCGTGCTGGTGAGCG
>CALETX010000313.1 GCA_937920455.1 uncultured bacterium | reverse complement strand
TTAACTTCGAAGACTGGGTCTACCCTGCCGGCCGCTTTTTCCGTGATGGCCAGCGGTTGCTTACCGAGGAGGTAAATGCCGCTGTTGACGGTTTCTTTGCAGGTGGAGCAGACGAGGTACTTGTAGTGGACGGGCACGGTTGCGGCGGCATTCAGCCGGACCTTCTTGATGAGCGCGCACTTCTGATGAGAGGGCCGCCGAGCCCCACGTGGCCATGGGGTCTGGACCGCAGTTTCGCCGGGCTGGCATTTGTGGGCCAGCATGCCAAAGCAGGCACGCCGTTTTCCCACATGACTCACACGCAGAGTTTCGAATATGTTGACCTTTCACTAAACGGCATTTCAATCGGGGAGTATGGCCAGCTTGCGCTCTGCGCCATGGAGCTTGGCGTGCCGACAATACTGGCCTGCGGGGAAAAGGCTCTGGCCGAGGAGGCTGCCGCCCTGACGCCTGGTGTTGTGACAGTGGCTGTGAAGCAAGGTTTGCTGCCGGATGGGCTCGACGGACTCGATGCGGAGAACTACTCTCGCTCGAAGCTGAGCGCTATACACATTTCCCCGCGCAAGGCAAGGACAATGATCAGGACTGGCGCTCTTGAAGCGGCCGAAAAACTGAAGAAATCGCCTGAAGGGTTTACTTATCCGAGAATCAATCCGCCTTTTGTGCTTACCGGAAAGCTGAGACCTGGCGGGAAGTTACCGAAGCGATGTTTTCGCAACGAACACCCCACCAGCATCATCGCACTGCTGAACATGCCTCCACGGTGGTTGTGTGTCCGAAGTCTTAAATCCGCGCGCCGGGCCCGCCGGTAGGCTGCTGAAAGTTCTTCAGGTACGCATGCGCGGATCCGTGACGCGGTTAACTCGATGCACGCGGCGCAGAGATGATTGGCGCCTGAGTTCGGCGAGTTTGGCTTGGTAAAGTCTATGATTTATGGGCACCGAGACCTCGTGTCCAAGCCAGTGGGATAATGTGATAGCGTTTGCAAGTTCCAGCGACCAGACGGCGGATGCTGCCTCGCCGATGTGAGGTCTGCCGAGCATGACATGCCGCGCGAAGTCACGCATAACGGCGCCGTGTCCGGCGCTTTCTCCGCCTTCAAATCTTTTCACAACGCTCCGAGGCCTGTCCCACGGATCTGAGCTGTTCCGGCAAAGGTGATGCAGGCTGATGCCATAGTCGGATATTTCCAGGCTGGTCCCGCTGAGCGTGAGCGTTCCCTTGTCGCCCACAATTTCGATCCGTTCCCGGTACGGTTCGGTGGTCGAGAGAAAGACATAGCCGGTCGCTCCGTTGCTGTAAACAAGCATTGCTTCGGCCTCGTCCTCGACCTCTATGCGGTGCAGCCTGGTGTGAAGCCGGCCTGTCACGCGCACTGGAAGGCCTGCCAGACGCACGAATATATCCATGCTGTGTGGCGATTGGTTCAACAGCACACCGCCACCTTCGCCAATCCAGGTGCCTCGCCAGGGGTTAGATTCGAAATATACCTGAGTCCGAAAATCGGTGAAAACCAGACACGTTCTTTGTATCCGGCCGAGTCTGCCTTCGCTTATGAATTGAAGAGCTTTTCGAACAGCGGGTTCAAAGCGTCTCTGGAAAACAACTCCCAGGACACGCCTATGCCGCCGCGCGCAAGCCACCATACGCGCCGCCTGGCCGGCAGTATCGGCAAGCGGTTTTTCGCAAAGCACATGAAGGCCGCTTTTGAGACATTCGATTGCCACATCAGCGTGCGCCACATGGGGAGTCGCAATGCTCACAGCATCGCACATGCGTGACCGGATGAGTTCCCGATGGTTGGCGAAGCATGGCACATCATATTCTTCGGCCGCCTTTTTTGCTGCCGACGGGTCCGGCTCGACAACTGCGGTGAGGCGCATTTCCTGCACTTCTGTTGCTATGGTGCGGCAATGATGCCTGCCCGCTGCCCCAAATCCAACGACAGCCATTCTGAGAGCCTTTGGTTTCATGAGTGTTGAGGAATATCTGCTTCCAGGACCTGCCAATACCTGTCGTAATAGGGAGAGCCAACCCAATCAGGACGATATGAGATTCGACGCTGTTTTATGCGGCGGCCATCCGGGAAAAGGCGAGTCAACGTCGGATCGAGTCCGGTGGCTGCAAAGGGGATCGGCATTTCGCACCGTCCATCAATAGCTCTGAATCGCGCAGTGCCTCCCATAACTGAGTCGGAAATCTGCAGTTCGCCGTTGCGGCCGATATACCGGCTGTTCCTGTGGAAGCTGTGGTAGTATTCCCACTTGCACTTCAAGACCTGCGCTCTGAACTGTTCGAAATTTCCAACCTCTTCCTTGTCGGCGATTTCGAACACATACCCGTATTCAGCCCACTCCCTGAACTCGGGGGAGATTGTCACGGCCTGACCCTCGATCAACTGGGCCTCAACACGTAGGTAGCCATTTTTTAGAACGCGGAGCACGCGAGAGGGTTTGCGCCGAACCATGGCGCTGAGGCGGACAGCGACATACACGTCTCCATAGCGGAGGAAATGCCATGCTTTGGGCAGGGCATCGCCTTCCCATGAGGACAGGCGGCGGTCATTTTCCCACATTTCATCGGGCATGACCAGACGAGCCGTAAACAGAACGCTGAAACGAAGATGTTTTATTGTCTTGCCGTCGAGCAAAGGTGAAATTGCGCCAAGCCCCAAAACGGTTCCGTTTCTCTGGACGGTCTGATAACGGCCCCAATCGTTCACATTGGAATGTTCCGGCGCCGGACCGTCCAGAGATGAGGTCTTTTGGGATGATTTGTCGGCCGCAAAACCGCCCGCATGGGGCGACACTCCTCTTTGAGTGACAGGATCGCCCTGATCGGGCTCATCGGCAAGAAGCCGATGCCAGAAGGCGACGCGGTCTTTCCAGCATGAAGGCTGTGGTGAAGCGGACAAAACGCCGTGAAACACCAGTTGCTGACCAGTAGCCGCGCCTGTGCCGGTTTCGGCGCATGTGCCGAGTCCCCAAAGATGGCGTTGAAACGCTCTGGTGACATAGCCGCGGGAACCGCCGCCCCCATGAAGGCCGGCTTCGCTCCAGTCGGTAGAGGCGATGACCTCGTAGGGATATGTGCGTTGTCTGCGGACAAACTGAACAATTTTATCTGGCACTCCTTCGTGCGAAGCATTCATGACCTCTACAAACTGTGCAAGGTTGAACCCGATATTTCTCTCGTGGTGCACCACGCCGGCGAAGTTGCGGTCGCTCAGCGCCTCAATGGGATTGACAGCCATTGGGTGGCCGGAAATATACCAGATATAGGCGTTCACGATGGAAAGAGTTTCGGTATTGTCAGAGGTATAGGCCCGTGACATGGAGCAGCCCAGCCCGCCCACTTCCCAGTGCCAGTGGCAGAGAATGTCGAGCAGAATCCTGTTTGCGCATGCCTGCGCCATTTCACGCGCATCGCGGTTGGAGGATAACTCGGCGATGTCAAGCAGACTTACAAGGGAAATGGGCGTATATGTGCCGCTGGTATACTCGGAAAGGAGGCCGCGCCTTTCAAGATGAGCGCAGAGGCCTTCCAGAAGGAAGAGCCCGGCATCGGCCATGTCGGCTCTATTGAGTATCTCGCTTGCAAGAAGTAGCGTGCGGGTTGCCATCGAGGGCATGTTGTCGTTATAACCGTGAAACATGTAGTCATAAATGGCAGCGCCTGGCTTTCGGCCATTCTCGCCCATGGAAAAGCGAGCCAAATGTTCTTCCGAGCGCTTGCGCAGCTCTGGAGTCATTTGTTTCCCATGACGGGCGAGGTTTGCTGCCGTACATGAAGTCATGAACACGTCATAGGCGTTCCAGCCAACGGCGGCGGCGTAAATGCGGTTTCCAAAGTCCCTGTCTGCAGGATCCGCTGAGGAAAGAAAAGCTGGAAGTATCCAGTATGCTATTCTGCCATCACGCTCTGTCGTGGGTTGATAAGTGCCGTCGGGCTTGAAAACGAAAGGGCCCATTCGTCTTGCAAAACGAAAATACTCTTCCCGTCGCTGTTTCATTCCCTCCGGATCCAGTATCTGCGATCGCCAGTCCTGTGTCATTATATTCTCCCATCGCCGCCGGCGAACCTTTAGGCCGGTTCGGCACGATTTATCTGAACTCTGTCCATTCGGGTTCGTTTTCGAAAATCCAGCGGTAATATTCGATGCCCTGCAGGCGTGAAGCTGCTGCCTCGTCCACGATTACTCTGCATCGGGGGTGAAGCTGCAAGGCGGACGCTGTGACCATGGACGTAATCGGACCTTCCACGGCTTTGGCGACTATCTCGGCCTTTTCGATGCCGGTGGCTACTAGCAAGCATTCGCGGCTTTCGAGTATGGTTCCTACGCCCATAGTAATTCCGCGCCGTGGAACCTGTGCGGGTGAGGGGAAGTACTTTGCGTTTTGGGCGATTGTCGCTGGGGTGAGGGCTTTTTCTCGTGTGCGCGAGAGAAGAGAGGAAAGAGGTTCATTGAAGCCAATGTGTCCATCAACTCCTATGCCGAGCAGTTGCAGATCTATGCCTCCGCATTCTTCGATAAGGCGCTCATAATGGAGACATTCCTCGCGAAAATCGGTGGCCATGCCATCTGGGATATGTGTGTTGCGCTTATCTATATTTACGAGGTCGAAAAGGTGCCTGTCCATGAAGGACCTGAATGAGTGGGGATCGTCAGGAGGGATGCCCACGTATTCATCGAGATTGAATGTTCTGCAAAGCGAAAAATCCAGATTTTGCTCTCTGTGAAGACGCGCAAGATGGGCATATATCGGTGCCATTGTGGCACCAGTGGCCAATCCAAGCACAAGCGAAGGCTTGGCCCGAAGCGCTCTTTCAATAAGAGCGGCCGCAAGTTTGGCAGCCGCCTCGGCATCTTTTTGGATGATCACTTCCACAGAAAATCCCGCTGCTTTTCCGGAGTGGCGCGGCAATTCTGGGTCTTCAGACTCCGTATTCGGAGGCGTTTACCGGAGACGAGACCATGACCTTTCGCCCAGGCAACCGTGCCGCCAAAACCCTGAGTTCATTTTTGCCCTTCTCCAGAGGGAGGGCCACCTGGCCGCCTTCAGCGGCAGATCGAAGCAGTGCGGCCATTATTTCAGCACCTTTGTATGCGTCCTCAAATCGGCAAGGATGAGGCTTGGTCTCGTCGTCGAGCCATTCCGCCATGTCCTGAATATATGGCGGCATGTCCAGATCGTAGTTCATGGCTCCGGGTCCGCTCTGGAATCCGCCGGACTTTGTAATCGCGCGCCAGCCTCCGTTGGTAAGCACTTCAGCAAAACCTTCGGTGCCATAAACGCTTATCTTGTTTTTGCCCCACCATTTTTCGACCTCGGGCTGATCGGGTGCCCCACCGCCAGTTTCCACATAGCCGCGCACGCCGTTCGCAAACTGAATTACGCCTGCCAGATAGTCGGGCGAGGAATGCACATCCGCCAGCTTGCCGCGGCCGGCTGCCTGAGCCATTGCCCATACAGCCTCTGCATAGTCGTTGTACCAGCGCATGTACGAGATCAGATGGCTCATCATGTGCATGAACCAGCCGGTGGCTGTGGCAGTAATGGTGTGAATCCTTCCGAGTGCTCCGCTTGCCGCGATTTCCTTCACCTTCTGATAATGAGCTCCGTATCTATGCTGATGGCTGACAACAGCCTTGATATTTTTCTTTTTGAGAAGATCGCGAATCTTCATTGCTTCGGCGCTGGAGAGAGCAACGGGCTTTTCAAAAGCCAGGAGTTTGGCTCCGCATTTGACAGCGATTTTCACCATCTGGAGCCGGATATTGGGCAGGGTGCAGAAACAGAAAATGTCGGGCCTGAGGCTCATGGCCATTTCTTCGGCGTCGGTACCGGCTTGCGGGTTTCCGACCAAAGGCGCAAAGGCCTCGGCGCGGCTTCGGTCTATGTCGCAAAGGCCGACAACCTGAAATCGAGGATTGTTAAAAAATGCCGCGGCATGATGCTTGCCGCGCTTGCCCATTCCAACAATCAAAACAGTGTAGCGTTTTTCCATGGCGCGTCCTTTCAGGAATGTTTCGCGTCCCACTCCATGACTGCTGCTATTGTCTCGTCCACTTCCGCAGCGGTAAGCTCTGGAAACATCGGAAGGCTGACGCAGCTTGCGGCGTTTCGCTCGGCATTGGCGAGCGAACCGACGATTCGGTATGGCTTGCCCCAGGGGAATCCGGCTTGCTTGTGGATTGCTATTGAATAGTGCGTCTTAGCGTCAATTCCCTTCTGATTGAGGAAGTTGAGCAAGTCGTCGCGGAGTGATGGATTCTTTGTTTCAATGACGTAGAGGTGATACACATGCCTGTAACCCGGGACGTTGTATGGAAGGGTAATCGAGCGACAGTCTTTGAGGCCAGTGTCGTAACGTCGCGCCCACTGGATGCGTTTATCTGTCCATTCTTTGAGATGCTTCAGTTTCGCGCTGAGTACACCAGCCTGAAGATCGTCAAGCCTGCTATTGAATCCGAAGCTATGATGATCTCTCTTGTTAGACCCATGATTACGCAGCTTTCTGACTCGCTCGTTAACATCGTCACGATTTGTAAACACCATGCCGCCATCGCCAAAGCAGCCCAGGTTCTTCTGGATGATGAAGCTGGTTGTGACTGCGTCGCTTCTTTCGCCCTGCCGGAACGCATCGCCACGACCGTCAATTGCCTGCGCATTATCTTCGATAACCATAAGATTGTGTCTTGCGGCGATGTCCCATACAGGAGGCATATTGGCACATTGTCCGTAAAGATGGACGGGTATTATCGCTTTTGTTTTCGGTCCAATCGCAGCTTCTATCAAAGAGGGGTCAATGCATTTTGTGCGCGGATCGCAGTCAACAAGCACGGCAGTGGCTCCGGCTATCCATATTGCCTCGACGGTTGCGAAGAATGTGTTGGGATGGGTGATGACCTCGTCGCCTGGTCCTATGCCTAGCGCCATCAACGTCAGCCAGATGGCGTCGGTGCCATTGGCAACGCCTATGGCATGCCTGGAGCCGAAGAAAGCGGCTGCTTCGGCCTCAAACGCCTTCAGCATGGGTCCCTGTACATACTGTCCGCTTTCAAGAACTTGTTGAATCTTGGCGTCTATCTCCGCCTTGATGGCATGGTACTGCCGAACATGTCCATAGAATGGAACTGCCATTTCTTGTCTCCCTTCGCTGTTTTTGTTTGTTTAGAGCCACAGGTCTTTCGCAACTCAGCCTTGCCCTAATGCTTTGCCAAGGCGTGAAGCGACATCTTTTTTCAAGCGTTCAATGGGGCCGGTTGCAAACTGGATGAGATCCAGTTTTTCGTCCACAATCAATGGCGTAAGGTCCATCGCAAAAAGCGCCAGATTCGTCGTGTCCAGGCCATGGCTTTCAAGATATGTGGCGTTTGCGCGCCAGCGTCCAATGGTGGCCAGATCATACCGTTTGCCGCCGGCAATCTGGGAGTCGTATACGCCTAGCAGGCTTGCCGAAATATGTTCCGCCCCTCCGACATCGAACACTACTTTTTCATTGTCCGGCAACCAGTCAAGGCCGCGCCACACCTCGCATCCATACAGCTTTTCCGGTCGGCGGTTCGCTGGTATCTCACGCAGAGCCTGTATGAGTCTTACCGCCACTGCCACGTGGGTATCATGTTTGTCAGCAAGATTATGTGTGTAAATCACAGAAGGCTTGGCGACCTGAAAGATAGTTTTCAGGTCAGCTTTTACATCAACATTTTGTGGGTCTTTAACAGCGGCGCTGGAATACTTGAGTTGAATGGCTGCCACATAATTGCCGACCATAGCCGCCTGCCTTTGTTCATGCCAGCGGACTTCCTGCATTTGCTCGTTGGTGTGGTTGGCGTAGATGCCTGCACGGGGGCTGCCGGCTCCATCTGTGCACACAACAGCGGCAAACCGCTTCGACGGCTGACGTCTAGCTTCGAGTATGCCATGCATGGCGAGTATTTCCACATCGTCCTGGTGGGCGCCGACTCCCATGAAAGTTGCGCGTGAAAGAGCTTCTTCAGCCGGCTGGCCGGATGGGACAAAAACTTCAGCATCAGGTCTGTTGAACTTCATTGAATAACCCTCCAAAGATCTTATCTCATTTTCTGATTTTAGGCAGACTGGCCGCAGCAACAGCCTGCCCCACGCGCCGGCTCTTTTCGTCCGGAACGTGCAGTTTCACTTTTTCTGCCAACTCTGAGAATTCGTTTTTCAAGATGCGGTTGGCGGTCCGCATCATCTGATCGCCTCCTGCGCCGGATGTGACTCGTCCCAGAACCAACACATGATTGAACTCATAATATTCGGCATAATAAGGCACAGTATAGCCGAGATACACGCCGATGGTTTCGAATATGTTCATCGCGTTTCTATCGCCTGCATCTGCGAGTTGTTGCACTTCTTTCAGCCGGTCTGGAACGCTCATCTCGGCCGGATACGATAATCCGGCCGCCGACAACAGCCTATTGACCGCCTGTTGGGAGAAGTAGAGGGCGCCGACGCCACGGTCACCAGACCATTCGTCTCGTGGCGCATCCGGATTGAAGTCCACCGGCGCAAAGGCCAATTCATCTATCCATCCGAGGAACTTGCCATTGCTGTCCACATATCCCCCTGCTTCGCTTGATCCCATGGCAATTCCCAAAAGAGCGGTTGTATTTAGCGAAAGGGCGCCAGCGAGAGCGGTGACTTCGCCGTCGTTGATAACTTCGAACGGCACACCCCATTCGTTTGCCATCTCAAGAAACATGGGCTTAACCCGCCTTTGGAACTGATCAGGCGGTACTCCACGGAAAAGAGAAGCAATCATCACTTTGTTGTTAACCAGAATGCCGGCCGAACTGCCGCCAATGGCATCCACGCGAGGCAAGTGCCCTGCAGCCTTCTTGAGACCGCTCTGAATATGCTGGTAATGATAAGAAGGGTCCTTCTGGTTTCTGGGATCCCAAGGCATTTCCTCGCTGAATACTGGTTTGCCGTCAATTACGGCGGCAACTTTGTAGTCGCTTGCGCCCAGATCGAATCCGATCCTGCAGCCGTCCCAGTTGCCGCCAAGGGCCAGAGCTGCTTCGTTTTGGGGAGGCATTTCCTCGGGGCGGTGAACTTCGACGGCGAACTCCTTGTCATAAGCGCGCTGCATTATTTCGACGTCAGCAGAACGCTGGCCGGTGGGCGTATATGCCTGCGAAAGATGTCTCGCCAGGAATTCCGGACCAGAGAAATGAATTTTCCATCCTCCGCGGGCCCATAGCAGAAACTTCACATGCCGGTCCACATAGCGGAGCGTGACGGAATCATGGCCGGCTCCAGGTGGCAGTATGTCAATATCCCCGCGGCTGATGTGTCCGTCTTCGCGTTCGATGCCGATCAACACCCGCGTGCGGTTGGCATGCGCTGCGACCGCTTCGCGGTAGCGTCCGTTGAAAAGTGCGCCCGGCACAAAGCCGGGATCAAGGGGAGCTGTTATTTTTGGTTTGATTCGATGAATATCCAAGAGACCGTCTGTCATGCTTCAAATATCTACCACGATGAAAACAAGGTTGCAACGGGATTTGAATTTATCGAGCCACGGCCCGGGACTGCGATGATGTCATCTCATTCAACCACTATCACTGACTCTTAATTACCCGCGGCGAGTGACAAAGTCTCGACGGAGAGCGGAGTAATTGTCGGACAAACGCATTGTATTCATTTACACGACGCTGTTCAGAAGATAGTTTAAGGCACTGGTCATACGAGCGGGAACGAATATGTCAATCCGATCGAAAACAACAGCTAGATCCAGCCTGCTGGCAGTAGCAGCAATAGTGCTGATTTCCGCGTTGGTTGCCGAATCGGTGGGGATTCTGGGGGCAATGATTTTCTCTCCTCTAGAGACTGCTACGTCCGATTTTCTAATGCGCAGTCTTTATGCGTTTCGAAAACGTATAGGAGATCCGCGCGCATCTCCCAGCGATGATATCGTCCTGGTCGCGATAGACAATCGCACTCAGGAAGCCTATGGAAGATTCGGCCTTGGGGCGTGGCTCACACGCGAGCCATTCGTCTATCAGCTGGAAATGCTGCGCGAACACCTGAACCCCAGCGTGCTGGGCTATGACATTCTTTTTCAGGACACTCTCGGCTCCTGGGCTCGCGCCGCGGGACGGGTCAGCGAGTCGGCTGAAAAACTGGAGAGGATCGCGGCCGACTTGTCGCGGATAAAAGACAACCCCAGCGAGTTGGTATCGTTGCGCGTTCTCCCCGACATAAACCGGTTTTCGATGGAGCAGGGGAACAGCATCCTGGCCAATTCTTTCGCAGCGCTCCAGGAAAGGGGCGATTATCCTGCAGTGCTTGCGTGCTTCTTCCGCGGTGGAGAGGTGGATGCGCAGGCTGGCTCGGTCCGTCCATGGACAGCGCAGGATATTGTTGGCGAGGGGCAGACAGAGGAAACGGGCGAGAAGATTCCCTACCTCCTGGACATGGCGATTCCATCTGAAAACGTTCATTTGTCTGCCGGCTATGAAAAGCCTTACGCATGGTCGGTCAATGCCACGACACCGAGCAGGGAACTGCTTGACTACTCGCTTCTCGGCGCTGTCAACGGGCCACGCGACGATGACGGCATCATACGGCGGTTGCCGGCCGTGGTGGGATTCGTGTATCGGAGTCCGGTGCTTGGGCGTGAACGCCATG
>CALETX010000312.1 GCA_937920455.1 uncultured bacterium | reverse complement strand
GAGGGGGAAGAGACGCCAAAGGAAGAGAAGCTGGAAAAGATAAAGGACCTCATCAAGCTGGCCGAAACGCAGGGCTATTTGACCTATGACGACATAAACGAAATTCTTCCAGAAACGGTAACCAATCCGGACGAACTGGAGTCCTACCTTGGCATACTTAAGGGGATGGAGATCGAAATCATTGATTCTGCCTCGGTGGACAAGTATCGAAAAGGTGGAGCAGAAGGCGCTGGCAAAGCCAGGACCAAGCTGGACTTTTTCGACGACCCGATCCGCATGTATCTCCACCAGATGGGGCAGGTGCCTCTTTTGACCAGAGAACAGGAAGTGGAGATATGCAGGAGGATAGAGGATGCGGAAATCAACACCAAGCGTCTTTTCAACAGCCTCGGCGTCGCGGTGAATCTGTACCTTGATCTTGTCGCGCGTCTCGAAAGGGGCGAGGAGAGGTTTGACCGCGTGGTCCTGGACAAATTCGTGGACAGCAGGGACAGGTACATGGCTGTTTTGCCAAGGACAAAGCGGGAAATACTGAGGCTCCACAAGATGCTCTCGCGTACTTACTCTGAATCGCGCAAGGCAAATCTCTCTGCGAAGGAACGAGCGAGAAAGCAGAAGCAGCTTTCATCTATCAGGGAGAAGATGGCTTCCGCGTTTGCCAGGCTTCATTTCAAACAGAAAGTGATAGAACAGTTGGCATCGAACGCCGAGGATATGTACCGGCAGTTTCAAAGCCACGTCAACGCCGTGAGAGACCTGCAGGCGAAAAAGAGAAATCCGCTTCGCGAAGAGCGCATAAGGGAGCACGAGAAACATATTCGGAATTTTGAATACAAGTGCTGCATGTCAAAAGACGAAATTCTGACATGTTTTGCGTCTCTTCGCGAACATATGCGCAAGGGACAAAGGGCTCGTACTGAAATGGTCGAGGCCAACCTTAGGCTCGTTATCAGCATAGTGAAGAAATACATGAACAGGGGCCTCTCATTCCTGGACTTGATCCAGGAGGGCAACACTGGCCTCATGAAGGCCGTGGAAAAGTTCGAATACCAGAGAGGCTACAAGTTCAGCACCTATGCGACATGGTGGATACGTCAGGCGGCCACCCGCGCGATCGCCGATCAGGCCCGGACGATCAGAATTCCTGTTCACATGATCGAGACCATAAACAAACTCATGCGCGTTCAGAAAAAGCTTGTCCAGGAACTCGGCAGGGAGCCCACCCCGGAGGAGGCAGCCGAGGAAATGGACATGCCGGTAGAGAGAGTGCGGGCCGTGTACAAGATGGCCCAGCAACCAATCTCTCTTCAGGCGCCGGTTGGCGACGGAGAAGATGCGCAGTTCGGAGATTTCATCGAGGACAAGTCTGCTGAGAATCCTTCCGAGATGACGGCCTTCAGCATGTTAAAGGAGAGACTCAAGGATGTTCTGCAGACGCTTACCGAACGCGAAAGAGCGGTGCTGGACTACAGGTTTGGCCTGACAGACGGATATTCCCGAACTCTGGAGGAGGTCGGAAAGCAGTTCTCGGTGACGAGGGAGAGAATAAGGCAAATTGAAGCCAAAGCCCTGCGCAAGCTGAGGCATCCGACAAGGTTGCGCAAATTGGAGGGATTCCTTGAAGTGCGCTGAGTTCCAACAATGCGCTGTGTTACGGAGCATGCGATGGAGGGCAGAGGCCAGGGAGGAAGAATATGACGGACGTGTTTTCTCTGGAGGACACGGTGGTTGTGTCGGCGTTCGCGCTGGCATGGTTCCTTGTGGGTGTGGCAGCGGGATATCTCCTGCCGAAAGGCGCTTTCTTCGGAATGCTCGGGCGCAGAATAAGGAAAGGCGATGACGGCCAGGTTGAACTTTACGTCGGTAACCTCTCCTATGACATGACCGAGAAAGAATTGGTCAAGGCGTTCGAAGCCTACGGCAGGGTGATTCAGGGTCGAATCATTCAGAACCGCTTCAACGGTAAGTCCAAGGGGTACGGATTTGTAGAGATGGCGGATAGACAGGAGGCGCTCAACGCTATCCGCGCTCTGAACGGCAAGGACATCAAGGGCCGGCGGATAGTTGTGAACGAGGCCAAGTCATCGGCGCGAGATCGTTGATGGGAGAATCAGTCCCGCAGCCACGTTTTGCGCGACTTCGGGCCCATCCAGAAGACGCAATAGTTCAAGCGCCATATCGAAACAGGTTCCAGGCCCCTGGCTGGTAACAAGTCGTCCGTCGGCAACCACCCGGCTGTTCTCCCACTCCGGAAGACCGATTTCATCCCTTACGGACGGATGGCTTGTGAATCTGCGTCTGCTCAGAATACCGGCGGCCTTGAGCACAATTGGAGCAGCGCACACTGCCGCGATCCATCTGTGGGAAGTGATCCGCTCGCGGAGCGCGGCGAGCACAGAGTGTTCGGCGGCGAGCCTTCTGGTGCCATCTCTTCCGCCGGGCAGGATCATGACGTCGAAGTCTGAGTGGCTGACTCTGCTCCAAAGCGTGTCGGCAACAATCTTCACCTCACGTGATCCAGTCACAGTCGAGCCGGCCACGCCGGCAAGGATAACTTGCCACTTTCCGCGTCTGAGAGTGTCGGCAATGATCACGGCCTCCATCTCCTCGAAACCGTCAGCAAGCAGGATGACAGCAGATATCATTGTTCCTCCGATCAGATGTTTGCTGGCGCGGAGCGGGTGTGGCACGTTTGCAGAACGGCACATCCGCTTCCGTCCAGTCGGGCCAAATGCTGCCACAGGCAAATGCCGGATGTCCAGGCTTCGCAGCAATAGCGAGTGCCTTGGACTCGCTGATCACGACCTGTTTGACAACTGT
>CALETX010000311.1 GCA_937920455.1 uncultured bacterium | reverse complement strand
TTTACAGCCTGAGATGGCTCACAGCAAACACTATCAATCACCGGTCACTTCCATCGGTCGGAAGCTTGTTGCGCCTTCGGACAAATGCCTCAGCATGCGCCTTGATTTTCATGCCGGTTCGATATAAGAGCCAAACACATGCAACCGAATATTGTTCTATGCGGATTTATGGGCACCGGTAAGAGTGCAATTGGCAGACTGATTGCCAGCCGACTAGGCATGCGATTCGTGGATATGGACGACCTTATTGTCCAAAGAGAACATCGTCCTATATCCGACATATTCCGCGACAGCGGCGAACCGTATTTCCGAAAGCTGGAACGTAATCTGGTGCGGGAACTTGCAGGCCAATCCTGCCTTGTGATCTCCACTGGCGGAGGCGTTGTCCTGAATCCAGACAACATTTCCGATTTCACGAAAACCGGTATGGTCGTCTGCCTCACGGCGGAGCCGGAGGCCATTTTTGAACGTATCAAAAACGACTCCACTCGCCCACTGCTGGCTGTGGCAGATCCTCTGGCCCGTATCCGCGAACTTCTCGCGATCCGAAAGCCATACTACGACGCAATTGCGATCCGCGTGGACACTACATTCCAAAGCCCCCAACAAGCAGCAGAGCATATCATCGGCCTCTACCGCCGACATACCGGCCAATCGCCATGACCCTCGAACAAGCCATAGTCGCCGAGGCAAAGAATCTCGGGTTCGATGCTGTGTGCTTCGTCCCAGCGGGGCCATCAACCACAATGGCATTGTTTGACCAATGGATCGAGAGCGGCTATGCCGCTTCCATGGACTATCTTTCCAGATCACGGCGCCTCAGGGCTGACGCCCGCAACATCGAATCCCGCGCGCGTTCAATAATCGTTGTTTCCGCCAGATATCCCACAAATCCGGAGCCTGGCGGCGGAATATCCTTTCTTGCAAGAGGCCGCGATTACCACAAAGTAATGCTGGAGCGACTGCGAAAGCTTGCTGCTGCTATTTTCGCTCTACGCCCAACGGGTCTGGTCAAACCTCAGGTTGATTCCACTCCGCTGCCGGAACGTGAACTTGCGATCAGAGCAGGCATAGGTTGGCGTGGCAGACAAGGCCAGGTGATAAGCCCAACCGCTGGAGCGTGCATAGTCCTTGGAGAACTACTCGTAGATTTCGAACTGCAGCCAACCGTTCCTATACCGTCGCAGTGTGGCGACTGCCGCCTGTGCATCGAGGCCTGCCCCACCCACGCCATTCTGCCGAGCGGCCTTGTAGACGCCAGGCGCTGTGTGTCATACCTCACGGTTGAATACAAAGGCGACTTTACGCCTGAAATGAGATCAATGATCGGAACATCTCTGTTCGGCTGCGATAGATGCACCGCCGTTTGCCCTTGGAACCAGAAAGCGACAACTCCGACTCTCCAGGGATTGGAACCCATGCCCATCCCTTCGCCCGGCGAGATACTACAGATGAGCAACGCCGATTTCAGGAGAAGATTTGACGAAACGTCAATTCGACGACTCGGACTTAGCCGACTGCAGCGCAATGCCCTCGCTGCCCTGCATAACCAGCGTCATCTGCAAAACATGCCGGATGAGCCCTGAATTTGAGAAATCAGGTCTGTCACTCATTCCTCACCGCGGCAACACAAACATGAATCGCCACCCGAATCAGCAGCAGGGCAGGACGAACATACATCTGGCGCTTTTCCACCTCCTCTACCTACCGCAAATGCTGAAAACCTCTTTTCCAACTTTGCGCTTCCGCAATCCGGACAGGACGGAGGCGCCTCGGCCGCATTCTTGAGCAGCGCCTCAAACACATGGCCGCATTTCCTGCAGGAATATTCGTATATCGGCATAGCTGCTGATCTCCCACATCTGTTCCTATATTAGCGTATACGCACACTACATGCTACATGCAACACCAACTCCCACATTCAACACAAAAATGTGATCGCCATGTTTGCCGCCGAAACTATCAACCGACTCTCTTCATACATCTCTCTGAGAGGCTAGACGGGGGCCGACCTGGGCAAGATCAATCGGCTTGAACCCCATCTTTAGCGCCGGAGATCCCGGCTTTAGTCGAAAATTGCGGCGCTTCCAGTCACAAAATTTGGGGTCGGCAACAATCGAATGGACGTCAAACCCCAACGCGCGCCATTTTGAAAGAGAAAGTTTGCGCTTTCCAGAATCCAGGAAAACAGGAGCACGGCCGGATACGTCGAAAATAATGTTCAAGTCGCTCCGATGACGGGGCTGCTCCAGCCGGTAGCTGTAGCCGCTGGAGAATATAGGCTTGCCGTCTGTGACAAGGATGTTTCTCAGCATCGTGAAACCCATGTGGCTCTCAGCTCTGGAATATATCGCAACCCCTTCGCCTCCAAATGCGAAGACATTGTTAATGACTATGTTTTCTCTTCCGTAATGCTGACCAAACGCCTGACGATCAGCATCGTAACACACATTGTTTTCAATGAGGATATGGCTCGATCCCTCGTCCGGATATATGCACAACCCCCCATAGTGCGCGCTCTTTATGTCATGAATGAGATTGTTGCGTATCACCGTCCCTGGCTGGACGCCAAGGGTGTAAATCCCGCCCATGTCCGAGAGCAGCCCCTGCCCGATGTTGTAAATGTGATTGTATTCGATCAGATTATCTCGTGAAACGCTCTCGTGGTATCCCCATTCCCATCCACAGGATATGCCGGAATAGAAAAGATCCCGAATGAGATTGTGGCAAATCGCCACGCCGAAAGCATTCATGCACAGCACGCCGACCGCGGAATGAAAAACCCTTCCGCCTTGCTCGATCGTGTTGTCAGTTATCCGATGCATGCCCGTTCGTCTGACAAGCACATCAGGGTCCCTCGCGGCAGCCCCGTTTATCTTAACCCCTCCGGCGCCCATGTCTCTGATGGCGCAGCCGACCACCCGGATTCCAGTGCATGCATCGCCTATCTCGACGCCATACCATCCCACATGCTCAATGACGCAATTCTCTATGGAGCAATATCGTGCCGCCTCCATTGTGATCACTCCTGGCACGTCGCAGGCAGCCTGGCTGGCTGCCGCCCTCGGTCCCCTGCTGTGACGCTTGCCATGTCTTGCCGGCAAATCCGGGGAGGACGATCCAATAACGACTGCCCCGTCATGCGACGGATGACGCCAATCCGTATGAGCAAAAATCAACTTCTCGAATCTCACATGCTCAACAAAGGCATTCTTCTCAGCATCGCCCAGAAGTGCGATAAGCTGCATGGTTCTTGGAGCTATCACCTCGGTCTTGTCAGGATTTTCCCCAGGACGCGGCAGGTACGTCAAAGTGCCTTCGCTCCTGTCAAGATACCACTCTCCAGGATTCGATAGTTCCTCAGCAACATTGTCCAGATAATAATCCGCAAGCTGAGATCCAAACGATGCTACAGGCGCCGAGCAAGCTGGACGCGACATGGTGACTGTGTTAGTGGCTGGATCAAAAGACTCGATCGGCGACCGCTCTTCGATCCAGAAATGAAGATAAACAACCTCCACGTCGCTGAGATTCCTGAACGGTCTAACGTCGCCAACCTTGCAGACGAATTTGGTCTGTCCACCGTTTCCCCAACCGGCTGGCAGCGTCAGCCCAGGCACATCCTGCATTCGGAACAAACCATTCCTCGGCCTCCTAGGACGCGACGCGCGCCGGCCATTCACGAAAAGTTGGCGAAAATGCCACTTGCCATCCTTGACCTCTGGCAAGAAGGCTTT
>CALETX010000310.1 GCA_937920455.1 uncultured bacterium | reverse complement strand
TTTCGGGATGTGAAGACGATAACGGACCAGACCCTGTTTATGCCGATCTGAGGGGAGATTGGACCGGATATTATGAACGCCCAGGCCGCCACGTAGACTTGACCGCTCATATAACCCAGGTTGGCAGCAATCTTGTCATTGAGACATCCCTTGTCGGAGAGGGGCAAAATTTCACCGGCACTATCACTTCAGACGGCTGGATTTCCCTGACGGATTCCGCCACTGGTGAAAGATGGACATCCTACGGCGAAGTTTCCTCACATTACGTGAGGATAAGAGACTACCTGTTCGATCCGCATTTGGGCAGGGATTCGCCAGAACAAACGATCTATCTTATGCGCTGAGATTGAATCTTCAGCCACGCGCATCCGTTCATTTTCCCTTCCGCTACGGCGTTGATGAACCGCTACTGCCCGGTGGAACGTCTTTGAGCAGCTTTGGCCACCGATTGTTGAAAGCGTCAAATGTGATACGCACCGCTTTGCCATCAGGAAGTCTCTTGCCATAAATCTGATAGTTTGAGCCAGCAGCAAGATGATCGTGCTCTCCTGGACGACATGCGCTCCACAGCAGAAAAGCGTCCTCAGCGGCAAGCGTTGGGAAATATTCATGGCCGCGCGGGGCGTCGCCGTCATGGATTTCCGAAATCCGGCCATCCTGCAGATCATATTCAAAAATTCCAGTTCTTTCACGGACACCCTTGTCCTTGATCCAGACAATTCTTCGCCCGTCGCAGAACCAGCCCCCCTCGCATCCGTCCGAAACATGGAACGCCTTGCCGGACCGCAAATCCGCCCACCACAGGTTCCATCTGCCACGTCGGTCTGAAATAAAAACGACCTTGCTGCCGTCTGCCGTCACACGCGGCTTCACAATCTGGTAATCTCCCCAATCTTCACTAGTGGTAGGGAAAATTTCGCGTTCGCGCGAGCCATCCACATTGACGGCCATCAGTTTCCGTCGCTCACGCTCGAAATAGACAAGTCGGCCATCTCCCGAGAACGTCGGAAACGTGCCATTATCGGCAAGTTTTCGACTGTTGCCTCCATTTCTGTCGCATATCCATATCTCAGCAGGCGCTTTTTTCGACAGGACCGCGGTTCGCGCGAAAACTATCAGTCTTCCATCAGGCGAAGGGTCCGGATACATCTCGTGCAAATGGCTGTCCGCTATCGGTCTGACGTCCGAACCGTCAGCGCACATCGAAAAAATGCCGAAAGTGCCACTCCGGTTAGAGTCAAAAAGCACACGACCTGGGAAAACTGCGTCAAACTCTCTTCTAGCGTCTTCCTCATCTCTGCTGGGAACATCGGCATGGCACGCAGCTCTTTGCCATCTCTCGCTGCCCGCGCCCAGTACTGAAATCCCTGCTATGAGAAGCGCAAACGCAGCGATAGCGGATGCAACGGCACCGTAGAATCTAAAGGGTCCGGGTCCAGGAAACAACTCAGCCTTTCGCGCATCTGTGACCTTGAAAAACGGCAGGAGCAGCGCCAGCAGCGCCAAAGCTCCCAGCCCGTAGCCGTAAACCTGGGTAAAGAGATGATGCGAAATGCTGGTCAGATTGGCCATTTCCTCGGGAAATCCCAAAAGCCTGAAAACCAGGCTCCACGTGCCCTCATAAACACCAAATCCGGCAATCCCTGAAATTGGAGTGCTCGCGGCAACCTCCGCGGCGCACATCCCCAGAAAAACCTTTGACACGGGAAGATCCCGCAGCCCATATCCCATCGGCGCAAGCAGCGCATAAAGTAATACATACAACGACGCATACTTTCCTACCCTAACGAGGACAGACAATAACAGGAGACGGCCATAGACGCCTTGTTTTCTGGCTGCGTCTATCTCTCGACCCACTCCCTCAAGCCTCGCCACCAGCCTTTCGGTTCGCGTTTGTCCGAACAGCTTGAGCTTCCGGCCAATAGTTCCTGAGATACGGAACAGAAAAGGCAAAGCGTAAAGCACCGCAACCGACACAGCGCACAGCCCCCCGGCGCCAACCAGCAGCGCGCCTGGCGGCAACCCTGTCCCCAAGCCAGCGGCGAGAACGGCGGCGAGTATCAAGGGCGCGATGGCAATCATGTCGAAGATAAAAGCCAAGGAGAAACTTGCTGCCGCAGCTTCAAATGGCACGCCAAGTCTGGTGTTCACCAGATAAATGTAAACAAGCGTGCCGAGCCTGGCCGGCAAAAGGTCTGAAAAAAAATTCCGGACCAGAACCACCAGGAACAAAGCAACCGAGGGAGGGGCGTAACCCCACAGACGAAGCATAACTTTGTAACGCCATAACCTGAAAAAACTCATCGCGAATGAAAGAACCAGAAAACAGGCAACACCAGCCTTGTTTATGCCTTTTATCAGGTCCCATACGTCACCAAGCGAAACATTTCGCAGTAAATATGTGAAGATTCCCACCGTGACGCCAAGACTGAACACCCAGTACAAAACTCTTGCGCCCGTTCCCCCGCTGCCTTTGGAATTGTCTGCCATAAAAGAATCCACCGTAGTTATGTTAAACGCTTGCCCGATTCCGTGAAATGTTTAGCTTATCCGAGAGATGTTACGTTCCGCAACACTTTTGGGATCTTCCTCAGGACGCAACTCAGGTGATGCAGCCCTGATCGCAGCCATTGCTGCCTCGGTGGACGCTGCCTGCGGGAGACGCCTGCATTACGAGGTACCGACAATTCGCCCATCGTATATCAGGAATCACTACACGGATAACATAACCCCCGTTCCAACTCTCCCTTGGAACCTTTCTGTCAAAATGCTGGGCCTTCCAACCTGGAACTCGATCCGAGGCACCGATATCACTCTTGTCTTTGACGCCATCCTCTTCGATCGCTCGCTTTTCAACCCCCTCTTCAACTTCATGTCCACCCTCTATCTCTTTCTGCCCATTGCAAAAAAAATGGGCCGGCGTATGGGATTTTACAATGTCGGGGCCGGACCAGTCACCACATCCGCCGGATGCCGTATGCTTCGCGACCTTTCCAATATGATGGACTTTATAACGGTCCGTGACGAGGATTCCCTCGCTATTCTCAAAGACATCGGCGTTACCAATCCGCGCATACTTCTCGGCGCCGACGCCGCGCTGAACGCTCCGTCGGTTCCCGACGAAAGCGTGCTGATTTTGCTCCGCCAGGCCGGACTTGATCCAGAAAAAGAAATACTTGCCCTCAATATCAACCACTACATTGACACATGGGCACATGCCAATGCTCCGCGGCTTGGACGGGAGAAGTTCCTGGCAATATACGCAGCCGGCGCGAATCGCGCCCTTAATGAAATCGTAAGCCAAGTCGCAGTCATCACCACGCAGCATGCTGATGTCCCGATATCAAAGGAACTCATTTCCCGCCTCGACCGCCGCCTGAAACCCATTTTGATCAGCAACGTCCATCTCAATCACCTGCAGATAAAGGGCATATTGCGACGCATGACTATGCTCTTCGGCATGAGACTCCATGCCATGATCATGGCGTCATCGGAACTGACGCCCATAATCGGCCTTGCTTATCAGCCTAAAGTGCATCATTACTACTCCACTCTGGGACTCCGTGAGTTCAGCATGGGTTTCGAAGATTTCTCTGAACATAGCGTCGCCCAGCACATCTTGCGCGGCTGGGCCCGAAAGGCCGACTTGCGTGCTCATCTGCAGAATCGCATACCACGCCTGAAAACAAAAGCTCTCGCCGCCGCCCGGGTAGTGGCCGCGCTTGATCGCGGCGATGATATTGACGCTTTATTCCAAAACGCCAACCCATCCGATTCGTGAACCGAAACATCCAATATTCCTTCGCCGAAGACCTCGTCAGGTTCCTTCTCCCACTGGTCCTTGCCGGTATTGTATGGATAGTGATCGGATGGCCCATTCCCAAATACGCAAAGCACGGCATCGCCATCTCTGCGCACAATGTAGAAAAAGGCGCTGTCAGGACCATGATACCAGGCGACCCTCTTCAGCTCCTATATCACTTTTGGCTGGCTGGCGACATGGTAGCAGGGAATACACCATTATTCTATAATCTATACGAGTTCAATGACGGCAACGACGAAGCAAGGCGGGATATCGACTCGTATTACGTTCCTTTTTCCCTTGTTTACTCGATTGTCGGATGGTTGGGGGGCAGGGCGTTAGGCTGGAATGCGGTACAGTTTCTTGGTCTCTGGCTTTCTGCCGCCGCAATGATAAATCTCTGCAGAAGATTCACCGACAGGTGGGAAATTATAGTTCCGGCAACGATTCTGCATATTGCCTTCCCGTATCGCTGGATATCTATGCTCGGCGGAAGCCCTACAGGGCTTGCCATGGCATGGGTGCCTCTAATAGCAATCAGCACATTCGATACGTTCGCCGTCAGGAAATGGTCGGCCGGTTTGCTTGCCGCATTTGCATTTGTCATGGCTTCGTGGACCGACAAGGCAACTTTCATGTTTGGAGTTCTCTCGATGCCTCTGTGGGCTCTCCTGGGCATGATGCACGCTGAAGCGTTCCCCTTTTCAGACCTCAAATCTTTTTGGCGCTCAGTCGCAGTGGCGTCATTGCCTGCCGCGGCCATCGCCGCATCTTATTATTTCGTCCGGCATGTTGACCAAAGCGTCTCCCTGTTGCCGTCGCAATGGCCAATCCGAGAAGTACTTCTCTTTTCCCACCCCTTGGAAGGAATCCTTGGCTTAGGCGAAGCGGGTGTTAAATCTCACATTTATATCGGTTGGGGTTGCACAACAATACTGACCGCTGCGTTTGCCTTCGCCCTTTGGCGCATGGCACGCGATCGCAGATTCTTTCCGGCCGGCACAGCCCTCTTGCTTATTGGCGGCACTGTTATCCTGGCGGCTGTCATGGCATCGGGTATGCGCGGCCCTGGTCAAGGACTTGTTTTCCGAATCGCCCGACACGTCATCAGGCCCATATCACACGTCCGCCAGCCAGCTAAGATTTTCGCCCTAATGCCCACCCTCCTCGCTCTTGCCTTTGCCATTGCAACAGCACACTTCAGCGTCCTGCGTTCCTCTTACAGATGGCGTTTCGCCTTCCCGTTACTGACCTCCGCTGCCCTCCTGGCAGAATTCAGCATCGTCGTCCGCCCCACAATATCGCTGGTTGTGGACGAAGAGCCCGCTTATCTGGCAGTCGCAAATGACGCAGCAGACCGCGAGACAATCCCGCGCGCTCTTGTGGTGCCCATCTGGCCTGGCACATCCACCTGGAGCTCGCCGTATCTACACTATGCTTCGCTATATAGAATCCGTCTCGTGAATGGCTACAGCCCTGCGCCGCCCGCCGGATACAGGGAAAAGGTTTATGAGCCGCTCCGTTCTGCAAATCGCGGTGTTCTCTCCGACTCGCAATTGGACTGGCTGTCGTCCCGAGGAATCTCATGGATTGTTTTCCACGAAGACCTCTTCCAAAAAAAAATCAGCCCTTTTTCTGGCGGTCTGACGCTTTCCGGCCTCCTGGCCAATCCGCGCCTGAAACTGCTTTGCCAATCCGGCCCAATATGGTCGTTTCGAATTCAGACTCAGCCTGTCGCCGAGCATCCGCAACCTCCAGACTGGCCGGTAATTGCGCCAACATCTGTGCACGAATTCGAGTCGCATCCACCACCCGGCCTGGCGGCAATGATAGATGAGTCGGCGTCTGGCGGATGCTTCGTCAGACTGGACAATACGAATGCAAATGTTGTCATTCCGACATATCGCTACCCCTGCGTTCAGGAAACAGCCTTGCTGGTGCGAACCAGAGGCAACGGCACAATACGAGCAACATTGCGAAGCGACGGGCAACCATCGCATAGTGCTTCTTGTCGGGTGGAAAGCGACGATTGGACATGGGTATCGCTCACCTGGGGTTGCTCCGACTATATTGAAGCCGAAACGGTCGTCACGCTTGAGAATGGCTCGGTTGATCTTGATTCCGCGCTCCTTTCGTGCCGCAAATGGGACCTTCCTCCTACGGACCGATCAGTCTTCATTCCGGCTGCCGGACTCATACATTCCGGATATACAGACATCTCCGATGGCAGCATCAGTCTGCGCGCCGAGTGGGAACCATCCTCCGCCGTTCTTGAGG
>CALETX010000309.1 GCA_937920455.1 uncultured bacterium | reverse complement strand
TCCGTCAATAAGATCTGGTGGTTGCCAGTGCTTTCAATCTTCGCTATCACATGCCGCATATCCCACGGCGCCATAAATTGTCCCTTTTTAACGTTTACCGGTCTACCCGTCTCACCGGCCGCAAGCACCAGATCGGTCTGTCTGCACATAAACGCCGGTATCTGAACAGCGTCAACCACCTCTGCCGCGGCTCGCGCTTCCGCAGGACTGTGAACGTCAGTCATCACCGGCAGCCCGGTTTTTTCACGAACCCCAGCCAGTATTTTCAAACCCTCAACCAATCCCGGACCGCGCCACGCAGTCAGCGACGACCTGTTGGCCTTGTCATAAGATGCCTTGAAAACCAGCGGAATCCTCTCCTGACGGGACAGATCCGCAAGCCTCGCCGCTATATCAAGGCACGAGCGCCTGCTCTCAATCACGCACGGCCCGGCCACTACGACAAGGGGCATCCCCCCGCCTATCTTAACATCTCCGATCGTAACAGTTCTGACCATACCATCACCCTGTGCGGTCCCTTAACCCTCCCCCCGAAGCCGGCGAGCCAGCGCCTCCTCAATGTAGGCGACATCCTCTGGAGTGTCAACGCCGACACCTGCTTCCTCCACTTCAACAACCGCAATTCGGGCCCCAATATACAAAGCGCGAAGCTGTTCCAACTTCTCCAGGCGTTCGAGCCGGCAGGTTGGTTCCCTCACAAGCCGGTCGAGGAAATCGTGCCTGTACGCATAAATGCCTATATGACGCCAGTAAATGCCGACCATTCCCCTGTCCGGTTCGTCCCTGATATACGGTATTCGGGAGCGTGAAAAATACAGCGCTCTGTGCCTCTCGTCCCACACAACTTTCACAACCGATGGATTGTCAATCTCCTTCTCGTCCCGCACCGGGCATGCTGCTGTAGCCATCTCCCAGTCCGGTTCGGAGTCCAATAATGCCACAAGTCGGTCCACCACCCCAGGATTCAGCAAAGGTTCGTCTCCCTGAATATTCACAACTATAGGAGCGTCAAGACTGGAAGCGGCTTCGGCAACCCTGTCCGTTCCGGAAGGATGATCCAATCTCGTTATCACAGCCCTAACGCCTGCTCTGCATGCTGCTTCCGCGATCCTTGCGTCATCAGTGGCGACCAACACTTCATCAAGCAGCTTCGCGCCACGCGCAGATTCAATCACCCATTGTATCAACGGCTTTCCGGAAATGAGCGCCAGGCTCTTTCCGGGAAACCTGGTCGAACCCCATCTCGCCGGTATGACTCCGACAGCCTTCATTTCGTCGTTAAACCTTTACCATCATCCCGCGTAAGACAACAGTTCCTCGGGCGAACATGTGGCTGTTCCAACTTTGCCCACAACAACGCCAGCGGCACAGTTAGCAATTGCCGCAGCATCCTCGTGGCATGCTCCTCCGGCAAGCGCAAGCATCGCCGCCGCAATAACCGTATCGCCTGCCCCGCAAACATCGTAGACTTCCCTCGCCCTTGTCGGCATGATGCGCGGCGTACCGCCACGGCTCACAAGATACATGCCGTAAGGCCCCAATGTTATGATGAGGAGTTCGGGATTCCATATCTTGACCAGAGTATCCGCTGCCGTCTTCAAAACCGGGTCCGACTCAGGAGGGGCCCGCATGACCGACTCTCTTATCCCGGCAACACAACACGCCTCTTTGTAGTTCGGCGTGGCCAGAGTGATATCCGTAAGGCGCAACGTGGCATTCTCCTTCGGATCATAACCCACCAACTTCTTTGCAACCCTAGCCGCCGAAAGGACACTATCAACCACTCCCTGAGTTATCACTCCCTTGCCATAATCTTCAATGATCATGGCGTCAACCGACGGTGCCAGCGAAGATATCTTCTTGCAGAGGTCCTTGAGCACATCGGCATCCGGCTCAATCTCATCCTCTCGATCAACCCTCACAATCTGCTGGCGTTCGGCTATGACTCGCGTCTTTACGGTCGTCTGTACCCGCTTGGTTGCGAGAACACCATCAACCTTGATCCCTCTCTCCGAAAGCGCAGCCATCAGTTCCTGTCCAGCTCTGTCCCGCCCAACTACCCCAGCGACAGTCGCCTGCCCCCCAAGCGACTGAATATTCAACGCCACATTCGCTGCTCCTCCAGGAAGCGCCCTCTCGGATGTGACCCTCAACACAGGAACCGGCGCCTCAGGCGAAATTCTCGTGACGCTTCCCGTCACATATCTGTCAAGCATGAGATCACCAACAACAAGTATCCTCTTGCCGGCGAAGCTCTTAACTATTTTTTCAGCGTGTTTCAGATTCACCATCCTCAGATACCCCCCCAATGTTCCATGATCCTTTTTGGCTCCTCCAGTTCGCCAACCTCTGACCGAAAATCGCTGTGCCGATCCTCGTCAGCGTGGCCCCCTCCTCAATCGCCACCTCAAAATCATGGCTCATACCCATGGACAGTTCGTCAAGACGAAATGACGTCTCCTCTCTGAGTCTATCGCGAAGTTCGCGCAGTTGCCGGAAAAATCTTCGTGCGCCCTGGGGGTCCGGGGTAAATGGCGGAACGGCCATCAGCCCCACAACCTCCAGTCTTGGCAATTCCGCGCTTCTCTTAAGCGCCTCCCCTACCTCTGCAGGATTGAAACCGTACTTACTACCCTCTCCCCCAACGTTGACCTCAATGAGGACCTTGAGACCTGCCCCTGCTTCTTCCGCCGCCCCATTCAACGCCTCAAGTATGCGCCACGAATCAGCCGAGTGCACACACGAGACAAGCCTCGCGGCCTCTCGGGCCTTGTTTCTCTGAAGATGCCCAACCAGGTGCCATTCCAGATGTCCTGGGCATAGAGGAATCTTCTGTCTGGCTTCCTGAACCCTGCTTTCACCAAAAATTGAGAGCCCTGCCTCCACAGCTTCACGAATAACTTCTGGGCCAAATGTCTTCGACACGGCAACAATCCGAACCGATCCAGGGTCTCTCCCTGCTCTCTCACATGCCGCCTCAACCTTCGTCCGCACAACAGCCACCCTCTCGGATATGGACATCATTGCCGACCTCACCGCGTTTCGTCTGTTCTTCCCTTGAACGCTCTGGAAAGCGTCACCGGATCCGCATAAACAAGTCCACTACCCGCCGGAAGCCCGAACGCGATTCTACTGACCCTCACCGGCCTTCCGCGCAGCATGTCGGCTATAAAGCCTGCTGTTGCGTCGCCCTCAACGTCGGTGCTCAGCGCAAGAATCACCTCTTTTATCCCTTCGCGTTCCACGCGCGCCAAGAGGTCCTTCAAACGAATGTCATCCGGACCGTAACCCTGCATCGGTGAGAGTTTGCCGCCAAGCGCGTGATATCTCCCCCGAAAAGCCCCGGACTTTTCAACAACAACGATGTCAGTCGCATCCTCAACCACGCAAAGCAGACTCCCATCCCGAGTCGGAGATGAACACAGCCGGCATGGATCCTCTCCAGCCGCAGTCACACCTCCGCACAGCGAGCATATTCCAACCCTTTCGGCGGCGTCTTTCAATGCTTCCGCCATTTCCCGCAACAGACCGCCCCGGTCGCCAACCATGTGCAAAGCCATTCGCTCCGCGGACCGACGGCCAACTCCAGGAAGCCGCGCAAGGCATCGCACCAGCCTGTCAAGGGGTTCTGGTATGCTCATTACACGAAGATGAAATGTGGCGGACTCACAGACCTGATCTCAGCAAATCCGCCAAGTCACCGCCGGATTGTTTGGAAACCACCTCCTCGACCTTCTTCCGAGCGGCGCTCAACGCGCCGTTCACCGCCGAGGCAACCGCACTCTCCAGCTTCGTAATCCGCGAAGGATCCACAAGCGACGGATCTATTGATATATTTGCCACGCTCATGTCACCGCGCGCCACAACACGAACACCTCCGCTCGTGAAATCAACAGTCTGGCTCTCGAGCTCACGCTGAAGCTTCTTGACCTCTCTCCTCATGGCCATAGCTTTCTGCATCATCTTTAACATGTTCGCCATCACTCCTCCTCCTTCCGACAAATGTTCCTATATCCTCACATCAATAATCTCTCCCTTGAAAATCCTCAAAGCCTCCTGGACTACGGGAGACTCAACAAGTCGCGTCTTTTTCTCCAATGGATTGCCTGAAACAGATCCTCTTTGTTCGCTCAGCAAATCGTTTGCCAGCGCCGCGTTCATTTCAGTTTTCAACGCATCTTCATCGCGCGTCTTGAACTCCAC
>CALETX010000308.1 GCA_937920455.1 uncultured bacterium | reverse complement strand
GAAGGCTTCGGAGAAGCGAAGCTGCCTTTGTTCCGCATTCGTCATCCGGCTGATCCATGGTGTCAAGCAAAAGCAGATAGCCCAGGTGAAAGATGCGGCACCGCAATGATGAGATGGGCACATCGAACGGCGAAAACAAGGCGTTCGCTCCACGATGGTGGAAAAAAGTCCGGTCACCCGATGCCTCCTCGGTCATGACATCCGTGAACGACGTTGGCGCCTTTGTGGTGATTCTGAGATTCTTCAGGTCCACACCCATCAAGCCGAATCTGTCCAGAATCATCCGACCGTCTTCGTCGTTTCCGACAATACCGATCGCAGTGAGGGGAAACGGGGCTTTCATCCTGGCCAGGTCAGCCAGTACATTTGCGGGAGCGCCGCCAGTACTGAGTTTGACCGACCTTATATTGGCAAGCATTCCGCGTCCCGGCAAACGATCCACAATCTTGACTCTGTCAACTATCCAGTTGCCAGCCGCTGCAATTCCGTTGCGTTCGGATCCGGCTTCTGTCATGTAATGATCTCTCTTCCAGTCCGGCTTTCAGTCGCTTACAAGTTTCACAAGAGGTTTCTCGTCCTCTTCCACCCCGCTGAAACGCCCAACCCGAGGGTCGGCAAAAAAATTGTCATGCAGATCATCATTAGCCGTAGAAACCTCGCCGATTACAGCGTAAGGAGTCGCGGACCAAAATTCATGCGCCAATTTTTGCGTCAGCGTGATCCGTTCGCCGGCCTTCAGAACAAATGTCCGACCCGTAGGAACCTGCCGCATCTTTCCGTTGATCTTCACGGCCACCTTGCCGGTCTCACCAAACAAGCGGATAGCCAGCCGCCCCCACCGACAAATTATGTCTTCCTTCTTTGAAGCGTGGTAATGCCGGGGCGTGATCTGATTTTTCAGAGCAAACATTATCTTTTCGCAATACTCTGGCTCCTCAGCAAGATTAACAAGGACCAAGCCAAATTTCCTAAAATCACCAAGCCCGAAGTCCGTGACATCCCATCTGGGCTCGGGCGGCAGCACCCAGCCATGTTTCTTGAAAGCCTTCATCGCCCGCCTCACAGCGGCATTTATCTCCGACCTCTTCATGTCTCGCCTCCAGGGTAACTATGATTCACCGGGCAACCGTTTTGAATTTATCGTAAGCCTTCTCCCATGCCTGCGTATCCTTGGCCCTGTATTCCCTGATCGGGAACGATGCCTTCACCAACGCAAGAGCGTCGTCCATCGAACCAAGGACTCCGGCGCCCACTGCCTGCACCATTAAATTCCCGACAGCCGTGGCCTCCTCGGGTCCTGCGAGAACAGGCAGCCCAAGAGCATCGGCGGCGAATTGATTCAACAGCTCGTTCTTGCTGCCGCCGCCGACTATGTGAACCACTGTCGTTTTCGTGCCGCTGGCGCGCATAATCTGCTCGTTGACCAACCGATATTTGAGAGCCAGACTCTCGTAAACAGCCCGCAGAATCGAACCTCTGTCTGCAGGAGCTTTCTGCCCTGTCTTTTCGCAGAAATTCCGTATGGCTTCCTCCATATTCTGTGGATTGTAGAAGCCGGGGTCATCCGGGTCAATATGACAGGTGAATGCCGGAGCCTCTTCGGCAAGCCTCGTCATCTCGCTCCACTCCATTTCCCGGCCGTCAGCCACCCTCCACGCTCTGCGCAGTTCCTGCACAAGCCAAGTTCCCATGCAGTTCTTGAGCAAACGCACGTTACCTATGCCGCCCTCGTTGCTGAGATTGAAGCGCATTGCCTCATCGCTGGTTATCGGCAAAGGCACTAGTTTTCCCACAAGCGACCAGGTGCCGGAGCTGATTATTAGCGCCTCAGCCCTGTCCGCCACCGGCGCGGCCGCGAAAGCACTGGCAGTATCGTGGGACCCGACCGATATCAGAGGAGGCCGTTCCACAAATCCGACAAGTTCCGCAACAGGCTTGTGCAACAACCCAATAACCCTGCCCGGCTTGACAATAGGCGGCAGCACCGATAGCGGAATGGAAAGCGCGTGCAATAGTTCTCTGCTCCATTTCTTCGTCCGCGCATCCATCAGTTGCGTAATACTCGCCCAGGTTGAATCAACCGATCCGACCCCTCCAAGATAGAAATAGAAAACAGTCGGTATTGGAAGGAACCGAACGCCTTTCTTCAGATAGTCCGGCCTGTTCAGAACAAACCAATAAAGCTGATTGCTGAGGTTGAATGGCTGAAAATGAATGCCGGTGATCTGATACACGCGGCGCGGGTCCAGCTTCGACTTCAGAACCGATATCATCCGGTCAAGCCTGTGATCCCTGTAGCAGTATATTTTCCCAAGAATATCGCCGTCACGCGTCACAAGACAACCATCGGCGCCCCATGTGTCAATGCCAATCCCATCCAGCCGCTCCGACACATTCCGCCTGTAGGCGTGCAGCCCTTCCACGATGTTCTTATAGAGAAAAGTGTCATCCCAATACGTCCTCTCGGTCAGCCGGCCGCGAGCGTCGCGAATGAAGAACGAGACGCCTTCATGGGCAAACCGGTGGATCTCGTCGAGTCTGAAGCCGTCTTCGTTGAAAGTTCCGACAAAGCATTTGCCACCCGATGCTCCAAGATCAACCGCCAGAAGTCTTTTTACATCAGTGGTCTTTTTTTTCATCTGCGTCGCCTCCTGCCGGTCAACGCTCTCCGGCCATAACTTTCATCCGATATCTCGGCCCTTCAAGCTCCAACAGTTCCTTGACCTGCCTTGCATTCAAAAATCTCGGTTTGCCGACAACCGCAGCCGCAACCATTGACTTTGCGGCGTCCTCTACAACCACGCATCTATAAAACGCCTGTTTCATCGTCGAACCAAGCGCAACGATGCCGTGGTTCTCCATGAAAATGGTGTCGTGTTTCCGACTTGCGCGTCCAACAGCCTCCGCCAGTCTCGGCGTCGTTGGAGTTATGTATGGGATGGTTGTCACCGATCCCAGATCGCACACGAACTCAGCAAACATCGGCCTGAGACTGGCTCCCGAACTTATGACGCCAGCCGCCCACGGCGAATGGGTATGAAAAACCGCTGCCACATCCGGCCGCGTGCGATAAACGGCAATATGCATATTGACCTCCGATGTTGGCTTGTGAGGTCCTTTGACCTGCCTGCCGGTCTCAAGCTCGATTCCGCACAAATCCTGCGGTTCCATGTCGTCCATCGCAAATCCGCTCGGCTTCATCCAAATCAGCGCGCCATCACGCGCGCTGATGTTTCCGCCAGCGCCTGCCACAAGCCCGCTCTGAACTATCTTGCCAGCATACTTGATCAGCTCTTCACGCACACCAGACATCAGCGCCCCCCTATCCACGCTTGCTTAGAACCTTCTTCTCATAATTCCGGACCTCTGCAAGCCATTCCATCCCTACAGGCACGTCATTCTCCAGACACCAATAATCCCATACAGCCGAAATCGGCATGTTCTTCGCCTCCTCCAACAGGGCAAGCCGACCTGTAAGATCCCCCCGTTCCTCCAACCGCCTTAGTTCAGCCACCGGATCGAGCAGCGCAGCCAGCAAGGCCTTCAGCATGGCCCGCATCCCGATCACCCAGGCCGCAATCCTGTTGATGCTGGCATCGAAATAATCAAGCCCTATCCTGACGCGCTCGTCATAGCCACCCCGAGTGATCTCCTCGGCAAGGCTCCGAATCTCGTCGGACAACACAACCACGTGATCGCTATCCCATCGGATGCCGCGACTCACGTGCAGCAATATCCCGTTGAGAAACACAAGCAGCGACGCAATTTTGTCCGCAACGCTCTCAGTAGGGTGGAAATGACCTGTATCGAGGCACAGCAACTTGCCATTGCGCATCGCATAGCCCATGTAGAACTCATGCGAGCCTACAACATAACTCTCTGTGCCGATTCCAAACAGCTTGCTCTCAACCGAATCAAGATTGTGGCGAGGGTTGGCCTCGCGCGCGAAGATCTCGTCGAGAGACTGCTCCAATCTCTCTCTGGGCCCCTTGCGATCAACAGGAACATCCTTCCAGCCATCCGGAATCCATACGTTTGTCACACAGGGCGACCCGAGTTCCCTGCCTATCCTCTCGCCTATCCGCCGGCATGCGATGCCGTGCTCTATCCAGAACTTCCGCACCGCCTTGTCGGGGCTCGACAAAGTGAATCCGGACGCCGCCTTCGGGTGCGCAAAAAATGACGGATTGAAATCCACTCCCACGCCGATTTTCTTTGCCCAGGCCGTCCATCTTTCGAAATGGGCATATTCGAGTTCGTTGCGATCCACCTTCCGCCTTTCCGTTTCGGCGTAGATGGCATGCAGATTAACCCGGTGTTTTCCGGGCACAAGCCGCAGCGCCTGTTCGATATCCCGGCGCAACTCCTCGGCATTTCTGGCACGACCAGGATAGTTGCCTGTGGCTACAAGCCCCCCATCGCTGGCGCTGCCGGTATTCTCGAAGCCCCTGACGTCATCGCCCTGCCAGCAGTGCAGGGAGATCGAAAAACGCCGCAGTCTCTCGAGCGCTGCTTTTACGTTCACCCCCTGCTCGCCATAGCGGTCCACTGCCATTTTATAAGCTTTTTCGATCCGTGCCGCTTTCATTTCGCAACCCCTTTGCGGGTTATCCCCGCGACTTGCCGCCAGAAACGTTGATCGTCGTTCCGTGCACGTAGCCTGCCCTCTCCGAAGCAAGGAAACATACAACGGCAGCAACCTCTGAAAGCTTTCCTGTACGACCCAGCGGTATGGACATCTTCTCATAGCCGGCCCGAAGCTGTTCAACGGTAATTCCGCGGGTGTAGGCGAGAGCACGCTCGTACTCCTCCGTCCTGAGCGCCGTTGCTTCCAGAATGCCAGGCGCTACCCCGAGAACCCTGATTCCGTGCTTGCCAAGTTCTTTGGCCCACGAACGCGTCATGGCATAAATAGCGCCCTTGGTCGCCGCATACGCGCTTTGGCCTTCTGACCCCTCGAGGCCGGATTCGGAAGTCATATTAATGATCACTCCCCCCTTCCCTGATGCTATCATTTCACGGGCCGCCGCCTGCGCGCACAGGAAATATCCCTTCTGGTTGATCGCCACGGTCCGATCCCATATTGCCTCGGTGAGCTCCTCTTTCCCCGCCGGGTCAACAAGAAGACGGGGAATCAGAATTCCGGCATTGTTCACCAGCACATCCAGCCGTCCGAAAGCGTCAAGCGTCGCGCGCGTCATAGCTTCAACGCTGGCCTTGTTACACACGTCAACCTTGACAAACAATGCATGCGCATGATGCTTGCGTTTAAGCGCCTCGGCGGTCTTGTTGCCATGCTCTTCATTTATGTCCGCGACAACAACCTTTGCGCCAACCTCCGCAAAAGCTTCGCAACATGCGCGTCCAATGCCCATCGCGCCGCCGGTCACAACAACGCTTTTTCCCTCAAGGCCCAGCCATGTCATTTATAGAACCCTCCCCTTTCTTCATGCAC
>CALETX010000307.1 GCA_937920455.1 uncultured bacterium | reverse complement strand
TCTCGAAAAGATCACCGACGACTCGTCTCCCCAGCGGATGTCCTTCAGTGCCGCCGCCAATTCCGGCTCCATGCCTTGTAGGCTCGGCCTATTGTAAGGATCGCAGTGGCCGGTTATCGGAATCCATTCCGGCCGTTCATGGCGAAATACCTTAAGCAGGTTTTCCCTGCGAGTTATCTGCGTGGGCATTCCTTCTGCACCTTGCCCATCAACTGAGCAATCAACTCCAGTGACTTCTCCACAAGGCAGTTTCCGCCTTCCGGACCAACAGGGGCAACCACTGGATGGGCTCCATAGTGTCCCCCTTGCACCGCGCGGCCGGTGGGCAGGTAAAACCCTCTACCAGCCGCAAGTTGCACAACAAACGTCTGCGCAGCAGGGCTGCGCGCCTTGATCCGCAGCCCGTAATCAAGGAAAAGCTCGAAAGGATTGGTGACGATCACTGCATCGCCGATGCGAACCGCATGAATCTCAACCTCCAGGGACGGCATTGTTCTGCCGGCGTCGAATCGTCTCACCACGTCTTTCAGCATTGTCGGCCACCACAAACGCGGATCATCTCCTCGCGCTATTGCTTCTTTGTATGTCACTTCAGCCCAATCCCGCTCAGGGCGTGTGATCGGCCGTGGCGGCAAAGGAAGCTTCTTCCAGCAATGTGCCACCTCCCGCGCTGACGGATCCGGTTTGGTGCACCCAAGAGCGCTTTCAACAGCATCTCCAACACGGCGCGCAATCTCCTGCCTCTCCGAGAGACCGCGCCGTTCGCGCATCTCCTCCTCCTGCTGTCGGTAGAGCAGAAAGTGCGGCGACTGATCGCCCGCTGCCCCGCAAAGCGGCAGGACAAAAAGGCCGGAGCCAAGGCGGCGACGAAGATCAACACGGACATCGTGCCAATAATCGGCTGAAAACACCGTAAGATGCTCCTCAACCTGGGATGGACACGGTATGTCAAGCACGACACCGTTCAGTCTTCCATTCTTGCTCCACACGAAAATCATATCCAGACTGTGGTCCTCATAGCCTTCGATATGCGAGAATGCCGGGTCGTCTGTTCCTCCGTACATCCTGGCCGTTCCATCCATGTAAACCGCGCGTCTGTTGTGCCCCACAACAGCATGGCCGAAGGCTCTTGCAATAAGCGACTGCGTTCGATTCTCCCACGCTTCCACAGCAGCCTCGCATGCCTTTTCGACCACCAGCCTGCAACCATCCTGCCCGGTCATCACTTCCCCACCAGGATGCGGATAGAAGCCGTCCTCCGTGATGAATGCGTCGTGAGTGTGGGTCGCATTCATGATCACCGCAGCAGGCGGAATCTCAGGAATCAGCCGAGCCAGCCTTGAGCGGACACCATACTGGATCGAGTCTGCGATCATCGGCAGATCACAGGAGATGAGAATCACCCTTGAATCCCTGCGCCCTCCATCGAGGGCCATGGCAGTGAGAGTCAGCGGATCTTTTGCCTCCCTGCCGATCCTTACATACATCTGTCCCTGAATCAGCGCCGGCCGTTTTGGCGTAATGTCTCGGGATGCCCACCCTGTCTTTACCATTTTTGGCTCCTCCTTGCGGAAGGTCAAACAGGTGGTATTTCTTCACCGCCCCAACCCTCAATACAAGCTTTTTAAATCCCTGCTGCGGAGCCATCCAATCCAGGCTGACCATAACAGCGGCCGCATTGAACGCCCGCGGCCAGTGTCACCAGAATACGAAACTCTGAGAACCCTGGCTTTCCAGGCATTTTTCTCAACGAAATGCATATGGAACGCATGCGCCGGCCGAGGGAGAATGTCCGGAGTGACGCTGGCACGTCCTTTGCTAATGGCACGAGCAGGGGGTGTGCTGGGATGAGACGCAACTATGCAACAGGCGACAGCAAGCCGCCAGACAAGTCAGCATACGCTGCACTCCTGCCGACTCTAAACCTTATAGCAGTGTTCTGCTTTTCGACACAAGAGACCCACAACGGCGCCAATCGCGACATCTCGGCGGGTGATCACGGCTCACGGCACACAAGGTCAAACGCTTCCGTGCCGATCAACCATCGCTCACTTCCTTTATAATGGCGAGAGCCGCCTGTTCCATATCTGGTGCTTCAAGAATCGGCCTGCCAACCACGATGAATGACGAGCCCGCCTGCACTGCTTCGCGCGGCGTGGCTATTCTCTTTTGATCTCCGGCGGCAACGCCGCCAGGCCGAATGCCAGGAGTCACAATGACAGGGTTTGGTCCCACCGCAGCCCGAACGCTGGCCGTCTCAAGCGGCGAACACACAAGGCCATCGAGACCTGACGAAATTGCAGTCTGAGCAAGGGCAAGGACTTGATCCGATGCTGTTCTACTCACCCCCATCTCACGGAGATCATCGTCCGAAAGGCTGGTGAGCACAGTCACTCCAACGAGCAGCAGTTTGTTCTCGGCCGCGTGCGCCGCGGCAGCAGCGGCCCTCAGCATGTCCTTGCCGCCGCTCGCATGCACTGTGAGCATTCTTACACCCAGCCGCGCAGCCGATGTCACGGCCCGCTCCACAGTTCGCGGGATATCGTGCAACTTGAGGTCCAGGAACACATTCTTGTCCTTGTCGAAGAGCGGCTCCAGGGCGCGTGGCCCTTCCGCGGTGAAAAGTTCCAGCCCAACCTTGAACCACTTTACCTCCGCCGGCAACCGGCCAAGAATCGGCGGTATATCAGCCACAGAGGGGACATCCAGCGCCACCACAAGTTCCGGACTGCGTTTCTGTTGCATGCTGCCTCCTCGACTGTCCTCACGAGTTCCATAGTTGCCCACCGCCATGCCAAAAAGCAAGCCTGCTGTTCCGCACTCGCCGATGTCCGCCCTGCATGGCGTCACAACCTCCTTGTTTTTTTCGCTCTTTACAGGTGGTACGTCGCAGATATGTTATCAGCATAACGAAGTTGAGCGGATGTGTGTTGGGTTACAACCCAGCGTCAGGTTACGCTGAATTCCCCAACCAGCAGGCATGGCAAAGAGTCGAACCAGCTTTCTGAACATGTGTCGCCATCATGCGTGCTCAACAACAATGCTGGAAAGCCCTGTTAACTTGACGGAGCAGTGAAAAATGAGACCTTCGGCACGCGAGAAGTTCCAGGCCCTCTTACGCGAGCTTTTTGAGTTTGACTGCGCCGACCTGGACTTCGGCATCTACCGCATCATGAACCATAAGCGGCAGGTCATCGAGCGCTTCATTGCCGAGGATTTGCCGAAAGCCATCGCTGAGGAACTCCGACGCGGCGCGCTGGCAGAGCAAGGACAGGCACAGCAAACCCTGGCCGCCGCCCGCCAAAAGGTGCTGGACGCGCTCGGCAATGATGCGCTGGACGCCGACGGCAATCTGGCCGAAACCTATCGCAACACCCCCGCCGGCAAAGCTTATCTGGAAGCCCAGGCCAAGGCCCAGGGCAGCCGCTCCACCGAAGCGCTGGAGGCCGCCATCTACAACCACCTCTACACCTTTTTCAGCCGTTACTGGCAGGACGGAGACTTTATCTCCAAGCGGCGCTACTCCAAAAAAGAACGCTACGCGATCCCCTACAACGGCGAGGAAGTCACCCTCTACTGGGCCAACCACGACCAGTACTACGTCAAGACCGGCGAATATTTCACC
>CALETX010000306.1 GCA_937920455.1 uncultured bacterium | reverse complement strand
TGCGATACTGCGGGATGATCAGGGAAGGATTGTCGGAGGCGCCGAGACCTTTCGCGACTTGAGCCTTGTGGAGGAACTGCGCAAGGAACTGAATGGCCGTGTTGAGGTGGGCGACCTGGTCAGCCGGAGTGCGGCCATGCGCAGCGTGCTTGCCCTTTTGCCGCAGATTGCGGCCAGCAACGCCACCGTGCTGATCCATGGCGAAACCGGAACCGGCAAGGAGCTGTTAGCTCGGGCCATACATAGCCTTAGTCCACGCAAGAGCAGACCGTTTACAGCAGTCAACTGCGGCGCCTTGCCCGATACGCTGCTCGAGTCAGAGTTGTTTGGTTATGTCAAAGGCGCATTCACCGGGGCGGTGAAGGATAAGCCTGGGCGATTCGCGATGTCGGAAGGGGGTACGATTTTCCTGGACGAAATCGGCGATATCAGTGTGGCCATGCAGGTCCGGCTGCTGCGGGTGCTCCAGGAGCGGACATATGAACCGCTTGGAGCAACAGAGGCGAAGCGGGCAGACGTGCGTATCATAGCAGCTACACACCGCGACCTGCGCGCGTTGATTCGCAAAGGCGCGTTTCGTGAGGATCTGTTCTATCGGCTGAATGTCGTCAGACTGGAGCTGCCGCCATTGCGCAGGCGAAAGGAAGATATTCCGTTGCTCATCGAGCATTTCATAGCTCGCTTCAACCGCCGTGAAGGCAAGTCGGTTACGGGAGTGTCGCCGGACGCCCTGGCAGTTCTCATGGCGCATGACTACCCGGGCAATGTCAGGGAGCTGGAGAATATCATCGAACGGGCGTTCGTTTTGTGCAACGGAGGCAGGATCGAGCTGGCCCATCTGCCTGCGGAACTTACGGGAGTCAGTGGGGCTTCTCTAGTTGCCGGAAATGAGTCGCTTGCAGCCCGGTTGCGGGAGGTGGAAGCTCAGGTCATTCGGGCAACCCTGGAACATCATGGGTTCAACCGTCTTGCGGCTGCCCGGTCGTTGGGCTTGCACAAGAGTACGCTCTTCCGTAAGCTGAAATCGTTGGGAATCAAGGTAGCCGGTAAGGATGTATCATCCAGCCGCAAGATCAGCTAGAGTCGCTCCATCGCGACATGTTCAGCCAAAACAGTAGCGATAATGCGACTCTTATAGATTGTGGACATTCTGCCTCTCGGAGACATAACACATTGATACTTCGTATGTAACGTCACATCTGCGCAGCACACAAGGCGTTGGCATGGAAGTTGCGAGATGGTCAGACGATCAGGAAACGGTAGCGATGAAACTGGCAATAGCAACGTGGAACGGGAGAGTTTCTCCGGTGTTCGATGTGGCGCGACAGGTTGTGGTGTGCGGTGTCGAAAACGGCCAGGTGACGGCCCAGCATGAGGAATCGCTTCCAGGCACGGACCCTTACGCACAGTCGGCTCGGCTGGCGAGCCTCGGCGCAAAGGTGCTGATCTGCGGAGCCATCTCCCGGCCCATGGCGGCACTGTTGGCGCAAAGCGGCATTAGAGTGATTCCCTTCGTTGCCGGCACGGTTGAGGAGGTGTTGACAGCCTGGCTGGCAGGAAGTCTGCCGAATCCGGGGCTGAGCATGCCAGGCTGTTGCGGGAGAATGAGACGGTGTCGACGGCGGTACGGCAGCGGCCGGGGCCTGGAGTGGGAGCGCGGCGGGCGATTTTCTCGCAAAGACGCAGAGCTTGCCAGGAACGGATGGGAAAGAGAAGAACAGGGTGGGTGAACATTTTCCCAGATTCTTTGCTGCTCGGTGATTAAGGAAGAGGCGATGAAGATTGCAATTACGGCAACCGGTAAAGATATGTCGGACAGCGTAGACAAGAGGTTCGGCCGCGCGAGGTATTTCATCGTCGTGGATACTGATACGAACGCCTGGACGGTACACGACAACATACGGAATCTGAACTCGACACAGGGTGCCGGCATCCAGGCCGCCGAAACGGCAGGGCGGCTTGGAGCAGAGGCAGTCATCACGGGCAACATCGGTCCCAAGGCGTTCCGTATTCTGAATGCGGCCGGAATCAGGATATGCCTTTGCGGAGAGGCAAGCGTGGCAGATGCCATCAGAATGTTCAAGGCAGGCGAGCTAAAGGAAGCAGTGGATGCCAATGTCGAAGGACATTGGGCATAAACAACAAAAGGAGGACGTGAAAATGCCAGGAGGAGACAAAAGCGGTCCGGTGGGAACTGGGCCAATGACAGGTCGCGCAGCGGGGTTCTGCGCTGGTTATGGTGTGCCCGGCTGCCAGAATCCGATTTCCAGACGTTGGTTTGGAACAGGTTGTGGGCGTCGGGTTTGGGGCGGCGGGGGTGGCCACGGGCGGCGGAACATGTTTCACGCTACCGGTTTGACTGGCTGGCAGCGCGTGGCGGCAGGCTGGCCCATGCCGGGCGCAGTGCTGCCCTGTGATGCCGTCCAGCCGCCGCGCGAGCAACAGTTACAGGCTCTCAGAACACAGGCAGAGTATCTGGATGCTGCGCTGAACAACATTCGCGAGCAAATCGAGAAACTTGACGCCGAAACGGCGGAGAAGTAAAGCGGCAGGTGGGGGAAGGCAAGGGCCTTCCCCCCACGATGTGACGTTCAATATAAATCCTGCAATGGTGTGAACGGCGTATATTATGGCTTTCGACACGTGGCTTGATGGAATATCGAAGTGTATCTGGAATCTGTTCGTAATGGAAACATCGCGGATCAGATCAGACAAGCGATCGGTACCGCAGACGCGCTAGATAAGCCTGTTATTTGATGACAACATTTCTGGCAATGCTTTGTC
>CALETX010000305.1 GCA_937920455.1 uncultured bacterium | reverse complement strand
CGCAAGCATCGGGTAAAACACGACTTGCGGGCAATAAAGCTCAAGAGCGCTCACTGACCTATGCAAGCCTGTTTGCTGAGCGCATATTGGCTCATCTTCGAGCTTGCGGAGTAGAACTGAGCTCTGTGACTATGCAGACAGATAATGGCAGCGAGTTTACAGGCTCATGGCAACAGAAAGGCCCAAGTGGCTTTACAAGTACCTACCTGTCAATCCTTCTTCAACTATGCCAGAACCAACTCCAGCAAAGGACATCAAACTCCAATGGAAATCATCCGTAAACGCAACCCCGCAATCCATCCAACTATCGGCATGTTGCCACCTGTCCTCCTGGAAACCTCCCTCCCTGAACCCTATACCAATACCCCTTCACAAATACTAAAAAAGGGGATACCATGTATGATGCCTGCCCTGATATACGTTTCAGGACACAAGCTTCGCAAGGAAACGGCATTTGCCCTGAAACCTGGTTTGTCTTGCCGGTTCGGCAACGTTTGGCAGAAAGAAGTGTAAGTCTTCTTCCAGAATGCAAAACCGCCGTCACGGGTGAAGGTCATGACGCTGAGCTGATGGACGGATTCAATTGTGTGTCGAAGCAGAACAACGTCGCTTGCAGTGCGTTTTCCCTGGTCGTGGCGCCCAAGTCAATAACCCAGTTCGCAGATCACTCGATTTCCATTATCGGCCACAAAGATATCGCCGTTGAACGGAAGCTTGGCGTATCTGATTTCCTTGCCCGAGCGAATATCCAGCGCCATGAGGGTGGACAGCGGGCTGCTCTCCGTGCCGCTCACGTAGAGCAGTGTCTCGTCGTTGAGGAAATTTAGCAGGCGGCACCATAGATTTTCGGGCAGAGTCTTTACCACTCTGGGCGATTCGCCTGAAAGCGGGGCTGTTAACAGGGACTTCCCGGCCACGCAGGCAACCATCTGTTCGTTTGGACTCCAGCGCGGACTATGCATGATAACGTCACCCGGATTCTTGAGTGTGCCCACATACTGTGAGGTATTCAAGTCGAGAAGCCGAATATCACCGTACAAACTGTACTTTTGGCTTGCTTCCCAGTATGCGAGATACCTGTTTGACTTGGAAAAAGAGTAGTCAAGGTCTGAAATATAAATTGGTTCGGCAACTGTTATTGCAACCTGTGTCACAATATTGAACTTGACGATGGCGTTCCCGCTCCCTGGATGCAAAGCGTTCTCCTTCAATATAAGGATTATGTCTTCTGGCGAAATAAAATGTATTGTTACTACAGAAAAGCCTTCGAAGACCACCTTGTGCGTCAGTTTCAAAGTTTTCTGGGCGACAAGGTCGCAGATGTGCAGATCCCCTGCGGAACTGTCATAGTAGACAATCTGACGATTGTCCGGCGACACAGCATAGTGATACTTAGCGCCGGGGTATTTCGTAAAGAGAGGGAGAGTCCGCTGGCTCAGCACTTTGCCATCGAATGCGATGGTGCGCATCTCGAATTGATCGCCCATGCGCCTCAATGTCTGAAAGCTGCTATTCTGATCTGAGACGTTGACGACGAACTCCCGGCTAGTTAGAGGAGACCGTAAGAAAGTCAGCGAGTGAGTTCTTGTATCTATCAAGCCGATACCGACGTCATAAATATTATACTTCCAGTAGTTGCAGCTTGCCGACAGGAGGCATACGACTACTGGTATCCGCTTTGCAGCTCCTATGCATCGGCTCACGATGAGAAGGGGAAGGGCTCGTGCCATGGATTGGAACCCCTTTTCATTTGGATTTCTTCGCACATTGCGGCTGGCGGGCGTTGTTTGGACACTCGTTCCTGTATGCCAGACGATAAAATTGAACTTGGCAAAGTTTTCAGCCCGCTGCCATCCTTTTCTTCGCTTGTCAGAGAGACGGCCGAACTGTTCAGCTTATCATCGTCTGATGAGGAACCATTGTCAAGTCTGAACCATCCGTTTTCCGGGGAATCAATCAGCGAGACAGCCTGTCAGCGTCAGACTCTGAAGAAAAAGACAAAGCTCTTGCCGGTTAACAGCCAACCCAAATTAACATCGCCCATCAGAAATGACGATTCGGATAAGCAGATTGATCCACAACTTGTTTTCATGAGGGCGCCTTTTCATGACGGCTTCAAGCCTTTCTTATCGGACTTGCCTGATATCAAACACTCATGCTAGTCATGCTTACAGAAGGAGATATCATCTGTTCGAATGGGCTAATGATGGAGCAGCCGATGAAGATCAGACATATGGGCGTTTTTGTGTTTGTTTTATTTCTGTTTTCATCCGCATCACTACAGGCATACGACTCGCCGGGGCCCAAGGCGCCGATACCGCCCCATTCCTCGCCGTGGATCGAAACAAGACAGCCGGATGTGCACACCGTTCTTCTATGGAAGTTCAGCACAGATGAGGATGCGGAACGCGAAACCGAGGCGCTGCTGGAAAAAGAGGACCTGTCCGCTTTGCTGGAGGAAAAGGATACTGAGAGCGATTTGTCAGGCACTGCCGAACATTCCAAACCCGAACTCTCAGGAGGGGCTGCGATCAGGTCAGGCGTGGGACGGTTCGGGGGCGGGCTTGTTCTTGACGGGACCGGCCATGCTGCGGCCAATGTGTCTTTCCAATCACTCTTTTACACTGACGGAGGGCTGACCCTTCACATGTGGTTCAAGTGTCAGGACAAGGCGGCCGACGGCACGATTGTGTCATTCTGCAGAGGTGGCGCCAGGCCGGATCTGAGTATTGCTGTCAACGAGAAACCGGCTGTTTGTCTGCTTGCAGAGGGTTCGACCAGGGCGGATGTTCCCTTGCGTGCGACGCGCGATGGGTGGCATCACTTGGCTTTTGCAGTTGAAGTCGAGCGTGGCAATCCTGAGACCGCTGTTTTTTCGCTGACCGTTGACGGCGCGACGACAAAAATATCGGCGCAGAAAGAAGAAGACGGCGGATGGATGCGAAAGAGAGTCCGACAGCCTTCCGAATGGCCGACTCGACTGGTGATTGGAGGCGACGGCCAGGGCAAAGGATTCCGAGGCGTGGTTGATGAGGTTGAGCTGTCGCGGGGGATTCGTTACCTTTATCCTTGGTCTTTGGGCTGGCAGGAACGACAGTCAGGAGACAGACCAGTGGAAATAAAGCCGCCTTTTTTTGCCGGCGATAATGTGCTTTGCCGATTGTCATTTGACGGCTCGTTGCATGCCGAACCGAACAACGGGATTTCCATTATCGGAACTGCGGACGCTACTCTTTTCCATACGGGCCTGTGTGGCATGGCCTTGGATTTGAGCAAAGCTGACAAATCTGGGGTCGCGATTTGCGGCTGGGGATTGGTGCCAGACCCGCCGACAACGGTGGAATTCTGGTTCAGGCCAATGGATTGGAACAATTACTACCTCAGCGACTATCACGGCACAGACATTGGCTTTTATCATCTCTTAGCGTTAAGGAGAGAGACCTCTTCGGGTCAGGGGTTACTGGTAAGAGATATAGAAGTGTACAAGGGAAGGGCAGGGCGGCATGCGGAGTTGCGGTGGACAAAGTTTCATCCCGGCACATGGACACACGTGCTCTTGGTCTTCGATGGAGGCGGACAGAGGGTGTATCTCAACGGCCGTCGTCAGGCTTTCTGGCAGGCGGGGTGTGTGACGCGGGTGGAGCCAGCGGCTCAACAGGCTCTAAAGGATTGGCGCGATCAGACAGGCGGCAAGGACGATGGAAAATGGATTTGGCAGTTTGTGCCGTCACCAACCCTTCTGGATGAATACAGCGTTTATTCGTGGGCTATGACAGACGAGGAAGCGTGGAATGCGTATGCCCGCTGGCTTCCAGATGCTGCGGATCAGATGAAATCTTTGCCTGCCGTTCGCGCGGTTTTCGACTATTGGGCTCATTCGTGGGATTTGACCGAAAAACTGGTGATAAAACTCAGCTTCCTTTCAACTCCTAAAAGCCGGGTTACAGGGGCTGATGTGGCGATTGTGAGTTCAAATGATACAGTTGTCTTTTCGACGGAGAAACAGACATTGGATGCCGCAGGGAATCTTGCAATCACAGTGGCTAAGCCGTTTGATTTTGGGTCATACAATGTCATAGTCAAGACGCGGGATCAAGGCGGCGCTGTTCTTGAAGGTCACACACTGACTTACACACGTGCAAGACCGGTTTGGTTCGAAAACACACTTGGCAAAGAGAGAACTGTGCCAAAGCCATGGACACCGATCGTGTTGGATGGACGCACATTTTCAATATTGGGCCGCAAAATTGTGATAGGCGACAGCGGTCTTCCTGAGCGTATAGAGACGGCAGGCATTCCGGTCCTGGCTGAACCTGTCACAATGCGCGCGGGAAACCATGCGCTGAAGGGGCTGGGAGTCAAAGTTACTTGTGCTGAACCCGACTCAGCCGAGTGGGCAGCCACGGCCGAAGGAGGGGGCTTGAAGGTTGATATACAAGGGCGTCTCGAGTTCGATGGCTTGATTACATTTTCAATCACGCTTGCGCCAGGCTCAGGCAGCGAGATTCGTCTGGAAGATCTGAATATTGACGTGCCGCTCAAACAAGAAGCAGCACAACAGTTTCTTGCAAATGGCGGGGGGCACGATTTTCGGAGCTCATGGATTGCAGCGTATGTGCCACAAGGGTCGGGTGTGGTATGGGACAGTCTTCAGAAACCTTATCCACATTTTTGCCGAGCGCCTGGGGTCAGCAACTTTATGCCGCATATATG
>CALETX010000304.1 GCA_937920455.1 uncultured bacterium | reverse complement strand
GCCATCTCGACATCTTCCAGGATCACCGTGAATCTGTCCTGGGCTGCGGTGACCACCGTTACGCCCTCCAGGGGCTCATCATCCTTTGGCGCCTCAAGCACAGCGGGCTCGCCTGCTGGTGTTTCGGCGGTTACGCCGGCGTCGGCGGCAGGAGTCTCCTGCGCCTGAGCATCGAAAGAGAACAGACCCAGCGTCGCCATTAGAACTATGACCGCTTCGAGTTGTCTTGGCTTGTTCATTTTCATGACTCTCTCCCTGGCTTTATGAAAATCGTTCGTGACTGTTCACGGCAAGTCGGTTTTCACAGTGGCCGTGGCCACGTTACCTGCGCTGTCGGATATGGAAATTATATTCTCGCCCTCGCCATTATCTGTTTTAACAGTATATACGCCTGTGCTGGGGTTAATTGTTCCCAGTTGCGGATTAGACACCATCCAATTTCCGTAGGGAGGCGCACCGCCATCCACACGGAAGTTGATGGTGGATCTGTGAAGCCTTATCACGCCGGTATCATTAGTGGCCGTAAGAGTGACGTACGACGGCGTGATTTTGAGGGATGATGCGCCAGCCGCGGTGATCTCGGCGACGCCGTAACGGCCTTCAACATCCCTGGCGATGACCTGGTTGGGGATGAGTCGGTCAACTTTGTAGATTGCATGGCGAGTATCGGCGCTCACGTGCATGTGGCCTGCGTCTTTATTGGCGACGGTCCAGTGGAATGGAGACCTGCCTTCATCAACTCGGAACTCGATTTCCTGTCCCACGATGCTGGCTGGGGCTGATTCCGGAACGAGTTTCAAATCAGCTATGCTGGGGTTGACGCGGTCTACGCTATCGTACGGGTTCTGGTCAAGATAGCTCCCGATATCGGTGTTTGGTTCGTCCTCGCAGCCGGTGAACACAAGAATGCCGACTGTAACAGCGATTGCCGCTGTGATTGCCGCTAGCGGCCAATGCGATCTTTTCATGTTTCTTCCTCCCTCTTCTAGGATGATGTCCGATTTTTCTATTGCTGCTTTAAGGGCCTCGCCTCGACGGGCGTTAATTTGACGCCCTCGGCGGTGATTTCTTCAATCCTGTAAATGAACATGAAGCCCTGACTTACAGCCTTGCATTTGCGCCCAGCCTCAACGACGCCGATTCCTTCTATGTTCGCCACGTATTTTCCATCCGGCCCTTTCATCACGCCCTTTATCTTGAGTTTGGGCCACTCAGGGGCAACGGAGGACTGTGGCTTAGGCTCTGGCACCTGCTCTATGGTCTGATTCTCCGGCACCTGAGCCTGAGAAGAGGATTGGTCCGGCTGTTTGACAGCGTTTTCATCCTGGTTTGTTTTCGGTTCAATGGCAACAGAAGAGGCGTTTGGTCCGTTGTAATCTATGGGCCAGAACGGGTCGCGGAGATTTTCCTCATCCGGCTTCGGGCTGTCTGCCCGCACTGCAACAGACATGCAGCCAAGCGTGAGCCAGAAAGCGATGAGGCTCTTATTTTTCATTGCCTCCTCCTTGCATGCCGGCGGCTTGAGTGGCGGTCTTGAGCATTTCGTTGATCCTGGCCGGCATTTCGTTGTCTGTCCAGATCGGCCACTGGACATAGAAGACAACCTTATGAACGTCCGGCGAACTGCCCTCTCCAAGAATTGTGAGCGATGAAACGCACAGGAGTTCGTTTTCAGTTTCCAATGCGCGTATCAGGCGGACCAGATCATTGAAAGTGACGGCCGTGTTTACATAGGCGGTGTAAACCTTTATCGGCGGGACGGTCTTGCCGCCGGAAGGCGTCGAGATTATGTCGCCGATGCTGGCTTCTTTTACATCAACTGTCAGTCCGAGTCTGGCGGCGTGATTGTCAATAACATCCCGAGCAGCCAGAAGGTAACTGGTAAGTCTCGGCTTCAGGATGCATCGCTCTGACAGATCCTTGATCTTCTGGAGCGCCTCGATATTGGCGCGGTGATCCCTGTCCATGAGCCGTATTTCGGCTTCGGCTTTGGTTATCTGCTCGGTGAGCTCTGAAATTCGGTCTCGCATTTCCTTTTTTTTGTTCTGGAATGGCTTCCAGACGAAGGTTACCAGTACGTATATCAGAATGATTGCGCCAATTCCGATGAGGACGAATATCTGAATCCGCTGTTTCTTGTCGGTTGGAAGCTTCATTTGAAGAGTCTCGGCGCGTAACGTATTGCCAGATGAAAGAGTCGGTCATACTTCGTATGCGTGGACACTGGGCTTTGTTCGAATCTTGTTATTTCAACGGAATTTACAAAATTGGTAAGGGCAGGGTCGGTTAGGAGCCGCTTCTGCAGCGCAAGAACATTGGCTTCGGCATTTTCGCCGAACGCCGTTGCGTGAATTGAAATCGTGAAACTTCTGGCAGGGCTCTTGTTTTCGACCAGCAGCATAGCCGGATCAACATTCAGCTTGCTGAACTGAATCTTGAGATCCTGGGTAACATTTTTTTGCAGTATTCTGAGATGTTCCGCCCACGGTATCCTTGCGTTTGCCCAACCGGAGAGTTGCTTGGCGAGCGCCTCATTTTTTGCCGCGCTGTCGCGCAGAGCTTTGGCCGCTTTCTGCTGGGGTTCGGTCAAGGACCAACGGCTCTCTATGAGGCTAAGCTGATTTGATAGAGTCATATAGTCCCATACAAGCGAAGCTAT
>CALETX010000303.1 GCA_937920455.1 uncultured bacterium | reverse complement strand
GAGTGGGATATCAACGATACAACGAACGACGCTCTGGCTTCCGCCAGTCTCAATTTTTCGGCTTTGACAGCCGGAACGCTAAAAGTCCGCATTGCGCCGGGCACGTCAAGAAAACTCTCACCGCAGACCCGATTCACGCTTTTTACCTACACCGATACCATCGCCGGGTTTGATTCAAATGTCTGGTCTGTGACCTTGGAACAGGAAGGGATGAACTATCAGCTTGTGAGTCCGCACATAGGACATGACAGCGACAGCAAGACTGTTTACGTGGAGGGAATCTCGTCCCGCCCGCCTGGCACAATCATCTATCTTCGCTGAAAGAAAGGCGTTGCCATAAAATCACCGTCTGACTGCAGACTCCTCATGCTTGTACGGAAACTCGGCTTCAGGTGACCGTGAAGATTTGTTTCTACTGTTGCAGTTGGGGGAATACCGGTTTCTTTTGACGTTGGGAGCGTGGAATGCCCCAGTTGAAGAAGATTCCCCACCCGAATCCTCTGCTGGTGTCCAGGGCAATGACGATTTCGTGAACGCCTTTGTCGAGGGTCAGATCAAAGCGCGACCTTCCTGGTACAGCGGGATTTTGAAGTCGTGGTTCACAGAAAACCGCGCGTTTGTCGGCAAAGACACGGATACCTCCATCGTGGCCGATGCATAAAGTCCATGTGCCTTTCTTGGGCGTCTTGAAACGGTTTGCCAGGTATACCAGGCCGTCAGAATCGCCATAAAGAGAGTGCACGTTGACGAAACTCTGTTCATCCTGCGCGGCGATTCCAGTCCACCCAAGCTGCTGAGCAAGGCTGGTGGCTGGCGCTTTCTCGATTCCGACTTTTTTCGGAATCAGCTTCGATACATGCCATTGTCTAACCGGCTTTGAGTACCATTTCCCGGAAATGGGCGGCGCTGAAGATGGGAGGTTCACGCAGCCTGCGCTGAAGGCTTGGCGCGGTGGCGACCTGAACGTCATTTCGATCATTCCGACTCCGGCTATCTTGTCGGGACATTTTTCTGGAAGGCCTCCTATAACCAGCCTGTCTTTGATCTGCGTGAATGAAAGTTCTGAGCCGTCTGGATACAGCCTCGCTTTTTCCAGCTTGCCAGTGAGAGCGCCTATAGCAAGTTCTTTTCCAGGCCATCGGCTGCACCAGAAAAAGTATTTGCGGCCTTTTCTTGAAAAGTTGCCAAGAGCCGACACGATTTTGTCCACACGGTCCACCTTGCCGTAAACTACATCGCCATACACGTTCAGCCATTGGCCCACAGCCTTCAGACGATCAACAGCCAATTGGGGGACGGATCCGTCCGGCAGCGGACCAATATTGAGAAGCAGATTTCCCTGGCCGGCGCAGCACGTTCTGAGCATTTCGAGAACCTGCCTGACGTTGCGCCAGTCTTCCGGAGGCGCTTCCTGCCAGCCCCATGATCCGTTGAAGGTCATGCAGGCTTCCCAATCTCTTCCGGGTTCTGCCGCGGTGACATGCTCCTCAGGCGTTCCAAAGTCCTCAGGCAGCAATGATCTGTTGTTGATGATAATGTGCGGCTGAAGTTGCCGCACCATAATATTCATAGCGAGGCTATCCCATTCCTCCGCAGACTTCAGCGGCCATGCTACGTCATACCAGAGAATGTCTATCTTGCCGTAGTTTGTCATCAGTTCATGTACGCAGCCTTTTGTGAAAGCGAGAAAGCGCTTGCGTGCCTCAAGGTCATATGCGCAGCGAGCGCCGTCAGTGTGATGCCAGTCCATAAGCGAGTAGTAAAAACCGACACGCAGGCCGAACTCCCTGCATGCTTCCACAAATTCTCTGACCAGATCTCTGCCTGGCCCGCGCCTGGCCGCGTTGTAGTCCGTCATCTTTGAATCCCACAGAAGAAATCCTTCATGGTGTTTCGTTGTCATAACCATGTACTTCATTCCCGCTTCACACGCCAGCGTGGCCCATTCCCTTGCGGGGCGCGGCTTGGGTCTCCATGTCCAGGAAAGCTTCTCGTATTCTTTCACCGGAATTCTTTCCAGATTCATCACCCACTCGTTTCTTCCGAGCTGTGAATAGAGTCCCCAATGGACAAACATGCCGAATCAAGCTTCTCGCCACCATTTCATTCGCCTTGCCCGCGTGTTCTGAACTGTTTGGTTGTAGTTTGCAGCGGTTATCTGCTTCATGGATGGTTTCCCTTCGTTAGATTGCGAATCTACTCATAGAGTGAAATGCTTTCAAAGACAAGGTTGAATCGGCTTGTTGGACAACTTGGTGGCCGGCCGCGGTCGCAGAACAGCCTGTGTTGATTTGATACCGAGGTTCGGATATAGGGTGGGAAGTGACTGACGGTAGTTAATGAGACGGGGGGGGAGCATGGGACAACATGCCAGATTTCACATACGGTCGGCTGAACAGCTTCTGGACCTGGCATCTCAGGTTGGGGTTAGAGTTCCTTTTTCCGAGAGCCTGAAGACTCTTTGCGAGCCGGTGACGATCGGCGGACGAAAGGCGCCAAACAGATTTGTGGCCCAGCCGATGGAGGGTTTTGATGCCAAATCTGATGGCAGCCCTGGAAGTCTTGCCTTCCGGCGTTATCAGCGTTATGCGAGAGGAGGTTTCGGGATCATATGGATAGAGGCAACGGCTGTTGTGCCCGAGGGTCGCTCAAATCCAGGTCAGTTGTGGCTGCATAAGCACAATGTGGCGGGGTTCCACGAACTAGTGTCCTCCATTCGTCGGGCCGCAAAGGACGCGCACGGACGGGACGTGGTTGTAGTAATTCAACTTACGCATTCCGGACGCTACAGCAAACCTGCCGGTATGCCGAAGCCTATCATTGCTCATCGCAGCCCTGTCCTTGATCCCCTGCACAATCTGCCGCCT
>CALETX010000302.1 GCA_937920455.1 uncultured bacterium | reverse complement strand
CGGAGAAGGGCAGTAATCTCCGCTTTGTGCCAATCATCAATCGCGAAACAGTCGGTCAGGCAGAGATACGAAAATAGAAGTGCTTCCGGAAATGTCTCGCAAGTTCTCCAAGGCTTCTGAAAGTTGTTTTCGGACAGGCATGATGCCAGACGTGGCGATCCTCTGCGGCGGCAAGGGTATTCGGCTGAGAGAAGTGGTAAGCGACAGGCCCAAACCAATGGCTGATGTGGGGGGACGACCTTTCCTGGAGCTTCTCATTGTCATGCTGATGCGCCGTGGGTTCAGAAGGATAGTGCTGTGCGTCGGATTCGGCGCAGAAATTATCACTTCGTATTTTGGAAACTGGGGGCACGACGAAGTGGATCTTATTTTCAGCAAAGAAAACGAGCCCGCAGGCACCGCTGGCGCCCTTGCGCATGCGAGTAATCGCTTCAAATCAGACAGAGTTTTGGTGCTGAACGGTGATACTTTTTGTGATGTTGATTACTTGCGGATGCTCCAGGTTGATGCCGCTCCGCCTGGTGCTGTAGTCCTAGGAGTCGTGAAAATGAGGGATTGTGTTGATTACGGTTCGGTGGAGATCGGTCGCGACGGCAGGATTGTCTCCTTTGTGGAAAAAGGATTGTCTAAGAGTGGATGGGTAAACGTAGGCGCCTACGTGTTCCCCCTTTCCGTGCTCAAGTCTCTTCCCAAAAGGAGACCGCTATCGTTGGAGAACGATGTTTTGCCGCAGCTTGCCGCTCGGAACATGCTTTGGGCTCATAAGATAACGGCTGCATTCCTCGATATTGGCACGCCAGAGCGCTACAAGAAAGCTAAGGGGTTGCTTTCATCTGTGTTTTCAAAATGCGAGACGGCTCGAACAGATGCCGATAAATGATATCGAACATGTAGTCGGTGGTGAAGAATCGCCTTTGGTCGCTTCGCAGAAACTTCTCCATAGCCGTTACGTAACCGGCATATTGCTCTTCTGAGACGCTTGTTAGAAACGACGCGAGCTCCTTTGGACCCTTGAAATCGCGGTAGTTTATAAAGCATTCGGGCGGCACATAGCGCGTTATGGATTTCGGCCCCCAATATACTGGCACGCAGCGGGAGCAGAAGGGATCGGTGATTCTGTCGGTAATAAAACCAGGGTCGCAAGTATCGTTCTCGAGACACAGGCAGAAGCGGTATCGCGTATAGAGCCGCAACTTGGCTTCTACGCTCAACGGAAGCTCACCTTTGTAAGTGCGGAAGAAGTGACGGACTCCAAACGCGCGTTCCAGTATTGACAGAGGGCGGTTCCAGTAACGCCCCCAAAGTTCGAAATCACCAGGAAGATGTTCGTCGAAAAAAGCGAAAACTCTTTCTCTCCTGCTGAAGTTAGCTCTTGGATGCAAACTCCAACGGTGAGACGCGACGGCTACCAAAAGTTTTCTTTGCGAATAAGGCACTTGAAAGTCGGCCCTGTTGAAGTAGGCTAGGGCTTCGCCATCGGCTCCGAACATGGGGTTGTTTATGGGAATGTATTCAGGATGCCTGTCAAGAAGAGCCTGGTGGAACGTGAAAACCGTTGAGAATAGCCGGCGATAGAAAGGAAAATAGTGAAGCTGGATGTTCATGGTTCCTGGCTCGATCATGACCAGGATCCTTTTGGGGAATGGGATTTGACGAAGACGCCGGCCGAACCTCTTGTCGTGATACCGGCACCAATCAAAGAATATCACGTACTTAACAGCCGGATCTTTAAAATCAACCATATCCCACGTGTGCATCTCGATTCCACGAGCTTCCAACCATGTTCTGAATTTGCGCAGCAATATAAGGCGTTCTTCTGTCCTTGCGGGATCGAATGCCTTGTCCTGGAGGTCATTCTCCTCGAAATACCAGTTCGTTCCTACAATAGTTCTCGAATGCATGCTATGGGCATAGATATCCACTTGCAGGGGCAAGTGCAAGCGGGGAGTATCCAAAAGGCTATTTGGTTTTGTGAAATACAAAATCGAGAGGGGCGGGGGCTCTCTCAAAGGTTGCCAATGCGGCTCGTTGAACGTCGTCGGTCTCCGCGTCGCTATGCAATGAGGTTTCTACAGGATATATCCCTGTGTTTCTCTTCCTGCCCAGCCACTGTTTCATGGTTGCATGACTTGCTTATAGGAGAGGTCCCGTGATGCTGTTATGACATTTTTATCAGGGATAAATGGAATCAGGCAGAGACTTGGGCCATTGTGGTGGCATGTTGTGCTTCTTTTTGTCGTCTCGCGACTATCCGACTTGGCCAGTTTTTATGTGGGGACGATTGTCATCCCAGGCCGGCTTCCGAGTGTGGAACTTGGTTCGCTTGAACCATTGTTCTCCTTCGTCCGTTTTGGATCAATACCCCTTGCTGCAATTTGTACGGCTGGGTCGCGATATCTCACCCTGTACATGTCCCGGGGCATGTTTGGAAAGCTGAAGGCTGTGCTTCGTGATATGCTGTTTGTCGGCATTGCATTTGGCATTGCGATGATAGCGTTTATGTTCGCCATCAGGAGAGGGCTCATGCTGCGTTTGCATCTGGGGTTGAGCCCGCTTTTGTTTGTCAGCCTGTGTTCAATGGTTCTGATTTCTTCGATTCAGCCGCTTGTGATTTTCATGCTCCAGGGAACCAAAAGCTTCTATACCAATCTTTTGGCTGGAGCAGGGAGCCCGCTTGTGTTGGTGACGGCCTCTTTATTGCTTGCGGGACGCTGGGGCATAAGCGGGTACCTTGTTGCTCAGTCTGCAGCCGGATTTGCGGTTATGCTTGGTGGCAGCATAGGGCTGCTGCCATACTGGAAGAGAGAGATCAAAACAGAATCGTATTACAGCGAATGGAAGGGCATAACGACCTTTGTGGCGCTTTACGTTGTTTTTGCGGCGATTCAGAACATGAGAGCCTTTGTCGGTCCGTTCGCCATTCAGCACTTCCTTGGACCGGCGGACGCTTCCGCCTACTATATGTTATCAAGATTTGGATACATGACCAGTCACATGGTTGGCGCAATAGGTTTTGTTGTGTTCCCCTTCTTTGCTGAACATCAGGCGCGCACAGGGAAAGCCAGCCGCTATCTGAAGCAAACAGTCATGGTTACCGCGGCAATTACGGCGCTGACCACGCTGGCAGTCTCTATCAGCCTCGGCTTCTTGCTTGATCTCAGACCTGAATGGCGAGGCTATCAAGCCTATGCGTCGTCGGTCGTTTGGGTTTGCGCCATAGCCGCCTTGCCTGCAATAGAGCAAATATATGTTGGTCACGAAATCGCTGGCGGGAGGTATTCTTTCCTTTGGGTATTTGTGCCTGTAATCGTGCTGGAGGCAGCGTCTATATATCTGTCCTTCACATGGAAAATAGTTGAGCCTTTTGTGCCGGCCGGACTTTGGATGTCTATTGACAGGCTTTGCCCGCGAACATTCGGATGGGTTTTGCGAGCGATGGTCTTTTACAGGGCTGTTATGCTTGCAGGGTTATGGATTCACTATTTGGTTACTCATAGCAGATTTCGACAGCGGCTGTTTTATGGAACGTCCGCCCTTGTCGTATTAGTGTGTGGAATTATCGCATGCGGCTGTTCTCGAGTGCACTCTCAAGGACAAAACGAGAGCCGTGAAGTGTCGCTTGCCGCTTCTCTGCAAAGGCTGACTAATCTTGCAGAGCTGGCTTCGCCGCCACGTGGGCGCTCAGCAATGGTCTCATCTTTCGATCGTACAGGAGGAAACACCGACTGGGCAGACATCCGTCAATACAACAGGGGCGGAGGGCTCTATGTCTTTGCCGATCTTTCAGGACCAGGCAGCATCACTCGAATATGGGAGACATATGTGGTGGCTGATGAGTGGATGATCTTTATAGATGGCGAGAATAACCCCCGGGTCAGAGTCAAAGGGGATGGACTATTCGGACAAGCAGCGCCGTTCGACCCTCCTCTATGTGATATCGTCAGTCAGGGTGCGTATTGCTATAT
>CALETX010000301.1 GCA_937920455.1 uncultured bacterium | reverse complement strand
GTTCTCAGCAACAGGCAAGGCCGCATAACAGGCCGTGTCGCTTTCCTGGTCGTAAACTGCTCCGGCCTCCTGGACGCCAGCTCAGTCGGCGGTGAGCCACCGGGATCGCGCCTGAGTCCCTCGGAACTGGACATCTCGACGCTCCCCGATATTGTAACAACAGTGGAAGATTTTTTCGCAATAAGAGAACAACAATGCTGGTATGAGACACTTCCTGACCTTGCCGCAAATTCAGCCCTTGTAGCGCCGGCATCAAATTTCTTTGTCTATTCTTTCGATCCGAATCCCGACCAGTTCTTCACGTCAACCGACGCTCTGGGAACAGCGGCTTGCACTCTTCAGGAAAAAGTATATGTCAATATTGCTTCACTAGCTGACAGTCCCGCGTTCGATGCCTACGCCTCTGATTCCAACTTCATGGCCTTCTTCTATTATCCACTGACCGCAGCAATATCAAACGCCGCAGTGGCGGATGCAGATGCTGTCGCATGGAACATCATAAATTACGTGGACAGAAACAGAGTTCCTCAATCAGACTCACCATCGCCGTGGATAGAGGGCCCTGTAGAGGATGTTCCGCTGATCAATGAAATCATCATCAGACCTGTCGCCACAAATGGCATGGGGCCGCTGACAAATGAATACGAGGTGGTAGTCGAAGTCTGGTATCCGTTTGTCCCTCGCGAGGTCTCTCCAGATGACGGACTCGAATTGCAAGTGGCAGTCTCAGATCACCCGATCCCACCCGAACCATGCATATCGCCAAATGACATCCTGTCAGCAGCGTCGTCCAACTGGTCTTTCCGCTTTCCCATCGCTTCGATGGCTTATGGAGCTTATAACGAATTCTTGTGTTTCACATCGCCACCAACCGCCCGCATATTTTTCACCGACGGAACAAACTTTCTGCCCCTCAGCGAAACACATCCGATATGGCTGATGGTTCGTGTGGTCCAGAACACTCCGGATGGCACATTTCCGGTGGATCAGGCAATGTCAGGAACAAATTTCACTCGAGTCACGGAACCCTGCTCCTGGTCGGCGAACGATCCTCGGCTTAATGGCTCTGAGGAGTTGTGGTCTCTTCAGCCCCCTACTCCTGGCCTCATGAACGCGGGATGCGATCCTTTTTCGGATAACGCCGAAGGACTGCCCATTTTTCACCGCGACGACGCGATGGTATCCGCCGCTGAAGTGGGCCGTTTACGTGGAAGGCACCCTCCGTGGCACAATCTGGATATCATGGGCGAGGCAGCGCATCTTCTCGACCTTCTCTCAGCCAGACAAGCTTACGTATCCACGCAAGGCCGAGTCGCCATCGGCAGCGCGCAACCGGAGGTCCTCAAATGTCTCTTCAACGGTATTACCGTCGGCTGGTCAAACAGCGTTGCGTCCGAAAGCTACGGTCTGACTTCCGCCGGTATCAATCATCTTATCACTGCCGTCATCGAAAATGGGCCATACCTCAACTTCGCTGATCTCTTTTCCACAAACACAATCGCGCAGGCGGTTGCCAGCGCCATTGATCCGGCGGCCCCTCCAAGCGATCTGCTGAGAGAATCAGTCATCTGCGCCGTTACGGAAATGCTGTCGTTTCGACAGAACCTTTTCACGGTGATCTCAGCCGCGCAGGTTCTCGGCTCAGATGGAGCCACAGTCCTCGCCGAGCGCCGAGCCATCGCCATTATCGCTCGCGACTCTTATACAGGCTCATGGTTTGTCCGAAACCAAAAGTGGCTGTCGGATTGATATCCAACGGCGGTCCTTGCGCATCAAAGGAGCTCTTGCGATCCAGCCATACTGCCGGACGAGGTCGCTCGTTTGGACTTGTGCTGATTGATCGTGGCAAGCAATATATACGAGCGTGCTTAGCAAACGTCACAACCGGGAGGGCTTGCAATGGAAACATCAGGAACAACAACTCGACAGGCCGGTCAGCAGCAGTCACCAACGCCGCTTGCACCCAGGCAGCGCTTTGACGGCCGTTTTGCGCCCAGAATCCTTGTCTGGTGGACGGGCAAAGATCGCGAACTAATCAAGCCTCAGACTTTTGAACGACTCATAGACTTTTTCGCATTCTACGGCCATTACGCCATGCTGGCCGCGGTGGCTCTCTCACTGTTTTTCTATATCGTAACGGCGGTCAAAGTCTCAGACTCGTCGTTTCTTGTTCGCGGCATTGTGACGATCCTCATGCTCCTTGTCGTGCAGTACATCGCCGACAGATTCTGCTTCGCCACACGCTCGTTTGTCGAGGCGTCACCATGTCGGCTGAGTTACAGCTCATTTCTGGACGTGCTGGCGGTGCTCTCAGAGGTCGTAGCCATCGTTGTGCTGATCGGCTCCTTAGCAAACTCCGAAGGTTCGCAGAAGATCGCGCACGGTTGCGTGGGTCTGGCGACAGCTTTTTTCCTCTTCCTTTACGCTCGTCTCGCCTTGCACCCCTCACTTGCGTCAACAACAATTCAGGAGGGCAACACCGCAGGCGAAGAAGCCCTTGGAATTGTCTCCTTTCTCATAAAAACCGCCTCAAGATTAGCTCCCGTGGCATTCGGGCTCGGCGCGACAGCCGGATGCTTAGTAATAATCGCCGGACTGTTTCCCCTCATTGACAGCGGCAACCATGATCTGGGCGAATTCGGCGTCGGTCTGGTCATCGCAGCCGGCGTTCTTCCATTTGTTGCATACCTGGTTCTGGTCTTCAATCATCTGGCGGTAGAGATTGCGCGAGCTATTCTGGATACGCCAAGACGCATTTCGGAGTTGAGACACCGTTTTTAAAAACCAAGGAATACGAAGATTATGAAGATAACGATTGTCGGCACCGGATATGTAGGACTTGTCACCGGCGCGACCTTCGCAGAACTTGGCCACGATGTCCTCTGCGTGGACAATGACGAGACGAAAATTGCCAAGCTGCGTCGGCTCGAAATGCCTATTTATGAGGAGAGCCTTGAAGAAATAGTTGTGCGTAACGTCAAAGCAAGTCGTCTGAATTTTTCGACCAGCATAAGCGAGGGCACGGAATTTGCTGAAGTCATATTCATCGCCGTCGGCACGCCTCCAGGCTTCGGCGGCGAGGCTAACATGTCGTATGTTGAGCGTGTTGGCCGCGAAGTGGCTCAAAATATGCGGTCCTACCGCCTTCTCGTTGAAAAAAGCACTGTGATTGTAAATACCAACGAGCACCTGCGCCGCACAGTGAACAAGTATCTCAAGGAAGACATCCCCTTCGATATAGCATCCA
>CALETX010000300.1 GCA_937920455.1 uncultured bacterium | reverse complement strand
CGTTACAATGCCCCGGCTTATGCCTGGCAAAGGCTGAACGAATCCGCAGGGCTTGTCGAAAACCCGGAGCTGGAACTGAACACCGCCGGATTCAGGTTTGCCCCCAAGTTCGGCAAATCAGCGGAAGCCAACCTTGAGGCCGCTTTTCAGTATGGAACGCGAGGAGACATTGACGTCAGCGCACACATGATTGACGCCAGCGCAACATGGTTCATGCCTTTCCTGGTTGAGACACTCCAGCCGGCAGCCTCGCTCATTTACTACCGTCTATCTGGCGATGACCCAGCCACCGCAAAGGACGAAGGATGGGATCCTCTGTTCGCTCGCTGGCCGCAGTACTCAGAACTTCTGTGGTATGATTCCGTCAGGGGAGATCAGATACTCAAGTGGTCAAACGTCGAGTTTTACCTTGCCCAATTCTGCTGCACACCCCATGCCGGGGTCAAATCAACCCTCAGCGCCGGATACGTAATGGCCCCTGAAGACGACGGCCCCGGATCGGGCAGGAATCGCGGAACCCTGTTCAAGTGGTGGAACGAGTTCGACCTCGGCAAGGGTATCCTGACCGCTAAAGATTCTTTAACGGCACATGCTGGTCTTGACGTGCTGAATCCCAACAACTACTACGTCGGCGACGAAATAGCTATCTTTGCCCGCTGGCAGATTATGTACGCTTTCTAACGCGCCGGCACGCCAGATACGAGCACAGGAAAAGACGCAGTCTTTTTTTGCGTTGCGAGACGGCCGCTGATGGATTAAGAATACGACTCGCTCCGTTTAAAACGTCAAAATGATCGAATGAAGAAACTATTTCAGGTTCTCGTATTCGCCTTTGTTCTGCTGGGCCTGGGATGCAACGCCATAGTTTATCCGCCCAAGCGTTCGGTTTATGCGCCCGCCCGCAAAGCTCTTGCATCTCTGCCGGAGATTACCCCTGACGCAAAAATTGACCCTGAGGGCAACGCGGAGGTGTACATAGCGAAAAACGCCGCAACAGTTGTCATGTATGTCGAATATAACAATCCCGACGGTTCCACTGTTCGTCGTCAATACACGGTCTGGATGAAACGGCTTGGCCGGCGCTGGGAACTTGATCGGGCATTCCCCACGCCCACCTACGAGTAGGATAGACTTAAGCCTAAGCCTCCTCCGCCTCCCTCTTCCCTGGCGCCGACTCACTTTGCCTCGAGACAGATGACCGTCTCAAAAAATGCTGTGCGGGGAAACATGTCAAACATCTGCGCTCTGACAACCCTGTACACCGAGGTCAGCCGAGACAGATCGCGGGCCAGCGTGTCCGCAGCGCACGAGACATAAATAAAATATCGCGGTTTGGCATCAAGAAGACCCCGCGTCAAAGCCTCGTCAAGCCCCGATCTGGGCGGATCGGCAATTACCGTCATCCGCCATGGTGAATAACGTTCTACAGCCGTTCGCAAGGTCCGGGTCGCCGGCATGTTAGCAACCTGCACAACTCCGGGACAGTGCTCCCCCACATTCGCCCGGGCGGCTTTCACGGCCTCTCGATCAACATCGCCAGCCAGCACATTACGAAAACCCGTCTTTGCCGCAGCAATGGCGAATACTCCGACGCCCGAATGGAGGTCAACAGCGACGTCTGAGTCATCAGGTCTCAATAAACCCGCAATAGATCGTACCAGTGCCGAAGCGACAGCGGAATTGACCTGATAAAACGCGCTACGTGGCACATTCAACGGGCCGAAAGGGCTGTCCTCCTTCACCCACGGTCGCGCTGGCCCGCGCCTGCCGAAAACATGGAACACTCCATCCGACGCTGTATGACGTAGTGTCAACGCCCTGTGCGATGCCGCCATGTGCATGAAATCACTGTCTCCACGAAGCTCGGCTAGAAGATCGTTGATAGCATCTGCCGCCAGCAGACAGCGGGGAATGTCCGTCACCGTGACGTTGTCTTCCGAGACATAGCCAATCCTGAGCCCTGCTGCTCCGGTTCGGATATGGAGCGTAACCCGGTTGCGGTACCCCACTCGTGAGCCGGCAAGGATAGGTGGCTGAAGAATTCCTCTTTGGAGATGTACCTGCCGCACAAGCATCTCGGCAAGCTGGGCATTCTTGATCTGAATCTCCATATCGTCCGCCGCATGCTGATACGAGCAACCAGGGCAGGCGGCTGCAAACGGACACAGCGGCTTTATCCTTGCCGGCGAAGCGTCAATCACTTCAATCAGTTCGGCCTCAATATATGACTTGTGGCTTCGCGCGGTCCTGGCCAGAATTGTTTCGCCAGGCAAGGCGCCCGGAACAAAGACTATTTTCCCCCCAAGTCTGGCCAGCCCCTTCCCAGGATACACAACGCTCTCGATAGTAAGGCGATACAACAGCGAATCTTCCATGTTGCTCCCTAACCGTCCCAAAAAAGCCGTTGAGTCCATTCCACAGCGCGCTAGACTGTAGCGGCATGAAAAGAGACCAATCGCTTGAGTTGCTCAAACAGTACGTGAAGAACGAGAACATGATCAAGCATTGCCTTGCCGCCGAGGCGGTCATGGCAGCGCTAGCCGACCGGCTCGGACACGATAGGGAGAAATGGGCGCTTGCCGGGCTTCTTCACGACCTGGATGTGGAAATAACAAACGCTGACCTTAACATTCATGGCAGAGAAACCGTTCGAATACTTAGGGAGCATAGCGTTAACGAAGAAGTCATAGACGCCATCCGCCTCCATAACGAGCAATCACAGGCGGACCGCAGATCATCGGTGTTCCATCATGCTCTGGCAGCAGGCGAAACCATTACCGGCCTCATAATCGCAACCGCGCTTGTATATCCAGACAAGAAGCTGGCAAGCGTGAAACCATCGTCTGTCATCAAGAGAATGAAGGAAAAAGCCTTCGCACGATCTGTGAACCGCGACATAATCCGCGAATGCGAAAAGGTGGGACTATCCCTTGAGGAATTTGTCGCGGTGGCGCTCAAGGCAATGCAAGGCATTTCGGATCAGCTCGGTCTTTAGACGTTGGGAAAGTGAGCATGAAACAACTGGCAATGATTGTCATATTTGCTGGAGTGATCCTCGTCATTACCGGCGCGATCATGCTGGCTGCATCCCGCTGGCAGTGGGTAGGACACCTTCCCGGAGACATCAATCTGCGAGGCAAAAACTGGTCATTCCATTTCCCACTTGCTACCTGCGTCGTGATCAGCATCATCCTGACCGTGCTCTTGAATCTTATTGCAAGATTTTTACGAAAGTAGCCCCATGAGACGTGTCCGGTTTCGCTGAAGGCGCGCGACATCAGCCCGTGCAGCGTTGCAAGAGGTAAAGCACCTGCACCTTTTTATTTAGGGGGATTATCCAGTTGCTGTAGATTTTCCTCGCAATGGCCGGTTCGATTCGCCCGGCTCCACCAGGCTGCAGCTCCTGAATGTAGGTTCTTGCCTTCCGCTCCACGCGGTCTAGAACATTCCTTTCAACCTCCTCGTCCGTAATGGCCTCCTCCAGAGCCAGGGCATCGCCTCTCCCGATAAGAGGCCGGAAACGCAAAGGATCGCTACGAAACTTGCTCTCGGCCACAAATTTCCCAAAGTGAACTCGGCGCGAAATGGACTGCAAACAGTTTGTGTCGCAAACCGCGCTGGACCCGTACTGCTGGTCATCGCCCTCCTGGCAGATCAGCGGCACAATCTCCACCTCGTAGATCCGCCTGATTTCGGCGTTGATATTCACATTGTTCGGTTGAAGCGGATTCTCATCGTAGCGGAGAATCGGCAGGATAGGCGCCGGCAGGTCAGTGTAAAAAGGATGTTCGTCAGGGCTTGTGTACCGCCTCATGCGCGCGTGAAGCTTCTCCGTCTCGTGCAGCAGGTAGGCAGATAACGATTCGCCGCCAAGCGCCTCTCCCAGCGCTCCGGGTTTGTAAATGATCGAGTTCACCTTGAATTGCGCTCTCTCGATTAGAGCAAAGAGTATTGTCTCCTCGAGCCGGTTCAAGACCCCGCGGATATTTTCAAGCAAAAGCTGTTCATTCATGTTCCAACCCCCTGCCTAGATCATCATGCGCGCCAAAGCCACAGCGGTCAAGCTCCGCAGTTGCATTGCGGTTGGTCCGGATCACGGCCAAGTTCCAACCAGACGTCCCTGGTCTCCTCGCACAAACCGATTGGCAGAGCCCTGTTGAACACGGAAGGTACATGGTATCCCCCTTATCAGGATAAGATGTTTGGGTAAGGATGGGCTCAGGATGTTACACAGCAGACTTATAGAAGAAGGCGTAC
>CALETX010000299.1 GCA_937920455.1 uncultured bacterium | reverse complement strand
ACCTGGATCTGGCTTGTGCCACGCTGGGAGATGAGGTTGTGTGGCATAATAAGGGCGGCATTTTCACGCCGGTATGGAAGGCGCATGGAGGCCTTACGGGGGGGGGCAGGGCTGTGCGTCAGCTTGAACTGGATGGAGATGGCCTGTGCGATTTGTTTCTGCTGTCCTATTATAGAAGCGGCGGTTCGCTTTGGCTGAATCGTGGATACGGCACGAATTTTGCGGCTTGCGGGCCTTCGCTGGTTGGACTGGGTTTGGCCGTCGGCGATTTGAATGGGGACGGCCTGGCGGACGCTTTTTTCGCGCAAAGGTCAAGCAACACCGTCTGGATAAGTGCCGGCGATGGGGGCGGCGAAGTTATACACTTCAGGAGTCCCCCAGCAGGTCATCCTTGCGGCCTAGCGCTGGGAGACATTGACTGTGATGGCGATCTTGATGCTTTTCTCGTGAACGACTGCGGGCCCAGAGAAATATGGCTCAATCAGTAGATTATTCTTCCGCTTTGCTTCGGATCAGCTTTGCCATGGCGGTCCTGGGGTGCAGGGCTGCGTTGTGTGATGTTATGTTTTATGTCGCTACAAATGGAACCGATTCGGGGAGCGGGACTTTTGAGAATCCCTTTGCGACTGTTACTCGGGCTCGCGACGCAGTGCGTGCTCTCGTGAGTTCGGGGCTTTCTGATAACGTGACGGTACTGTTGAGGGGCGGGGTTTATTTTCTGGAAGAACCGCTGGTAATAACGACCGATGATTGTGGAACTGTCGACTATTCGGTAACTTACTCATCCTATCCTGGCGAGAGAGCCGTGCTCAGCGGCGCGAGGCCTGTGACTGCCGGATGGACAAACGTCGGCTCAGATCGGTGGCAGGCTTTTATTCCTGAAGTGGCTACCGGCGGATGGTTTTTTTCTCAGCTTTACGCGGGAGATTCCCGGCTTGTAAGGGCGAGGTTTCCAAATGAAGACGAGGCGGGAGCCCTTCGGGTAATCGGCATTCAGACGACGGATTACATGTCGGTAACTCTGGAGGCGCCGGTGGTTGCTGATGTGACGCCGAGTCAGAGAGTTGAGATAGGCATATTTGGCAACCATGTTCTCACAAGAGGGATGGTCGAAAGCGTGAGCGGTCGGATGATACGGTGTGTGTCGCCGCTGGGCTCGGACGCGTGGTCTCCAAACTGGCGTCTGTGCTATCTTGATGGATATGCTTTCTTGGAGGGGGCCGCTGAGTTTCTTGATAAGGAAGGAGAGTGGCATCTTGATCCCACTGTAGGTGTTCTGACCTATGTATCGTCAACCAACCCGGCGAGTCTTCAAGTGCGGGCGCCTCACCTTGAGCAGATTGTAATTGTCAGGGGGACGGACGGCCATGCGGTGCGAAATGTGCATTTCCTGAATGTGGATTTTGAATGTACCGTCTGGAATTTGACTGAAGATGGACTGGCTCTTCATGACAGAGCGCACAGTGTTCCACATTTGTTGTCAGTAAGCTATCCGCTGCCTGTGGCTGTTGAGTGGCATTTTGCGGAAGACTCTTCAATGAGAGGATGCAGGGTCGCGCACACGGGTGGGTCTGCTATTGGAGTTGGGGCGGGGTGCAAAAGACTGAAAATTCAGGGCTGTCTGGCTGAAGACACAGGAGGCAGCGGGATAATTGTCGGCTGGCGGGGACGTTGGAAGCAGAACCGTTCGGCCTGGATTGAGTGGGGATGGGTTCCGCTTGCTGATGTTCCCTTGCATGAAGAACTTCTGGATGACAAGGTGCCTTCATCGAAAGGATGGGTTCGTGGGCCTCATGGATGGCATCATCCTGGACCGTGGCCAACAGATATAGATGTGGTTGACAATGTAATCAGCGGATGCGGCCAGATTCACTGGACATGCGACGGCATAGCGGTGGATTTCTCCGAAAATACGCTTGTCGCAAGAAATCTGGTTGAGAATGCGCCGTATGTTGGAATCAGTATGGGCCTGGATCCGAGCTACACAAACACAGTGTTCCAGTTCAGGCCGACGTTGAGCTTTAATCATGTGCGGCGGGTGATGACTCGCCTTGAGGATGGAGCTGGCATCAAGACATGGGGAAGACAGCCAGGAGCCGTTATAGCAGACAATCTGGTGCATGATGTTTTGCATGACAAACTTGCTACGATGCGGACTTTTGGCAACCATGGCATCTATCTTGACGCCCTCAGCTGGTTCATTACGGTGACAAGCAACATTATTTACAACATCTCAGAACGGTCAGTGTTGGTTTATCCGTTGATACTCGCCGGAGGCGCGGACTGGAAATACGGCGATCCAGAAGGATGGAATACCGTAGCTCATAATATCGAAGGGATGCCGGAGAACTTTGAGCTTGTTGATATGGCTGAAGTTAACACTGGACCGTCAGATCCCTGGACACGCAGTATGGCATACGGACCAAGCCTCGTTGAGAATTTTAATGGGTGGGAAGAGTGCGGCATTGGGACGTGCACGAACTGCGGTTGGGTGCTCAATAGAGCAGAAATTCGGAAATCGGATACGCCATGCGCCGGCATGACTGCGAGATTTCCTGCCGGAGAAGAGTCTTTTGTAATGTCGCCGCAATGGACAAACGGGCAGGGCTATTTTGGGTTCTGGTGCAGGATTCTGGGAACAGGAGAATGGAATGCGGTTGTTGAGAGTTCCAGTAGTGGGAACGAATGGGCGCCGCTCGCTGGTTTATGCCATGATGAGCATCGGTGGCGTGGTTACGCGGTTGTTTTCACGAACCATGCTCCTCTTTTTCTGCGTGTGCGAACAGCGGCTTTCAGTGGGACGGGAAGTCTTGAGCTGGACGGGATACATATAGCGAAACGTCCTCCCTGGCCTCCGCGCATTGTGTCCGTTAATCCCTCGGACGGGCATCGGGTTGACTGGGGCAGTATCGAGATTAGTGTGCTTGCACAGCCGGCTTTGCGGATTGGCACGACAATTAGCGCTGTGACGTTGAACGGCTACGAGGCTGAGAAGGGCACAGACGACGTATGGCGATGCGAGCTGCGATTGCAACCTGGCGTCAACAATGTTGTAATCGAAGTTGTTGATAGCGCTGGCAATGTGGCGACGGGCAATACAAGCGTGGTCCGGTACACGACCCGATATGTTTCACCTTTCGGCGGTAATAGTTATCCCTACACGAATTGGACAGGCGCGGCTCGGACGATCCAGGATGCAATTGACAGTGCCAGGGGAGGAGACATTGTGCTGGTGACCAATGGTGTTTACGACTCTGGCGGGCATGAAGCCGGCGGGATGTGGAGCAGGGTTGCCGTGACATCTGCCATTCAAGTTATAGGGCTTGGCGCGCCTACGGGGGTGGTGGTGATGGGGAGTTCAGATCCATCATCGAGCAACGGGCTTGGGCCGGCTGCTGTCAGGGGGATATATCTTGCTGCTGAGGGGGCTATGGTATCGGGCATTATAATTCAAGGTGGCCGCACGAGCGAGGAGCGAGTGTGGCACAAGAAGGCTTTTGGCGGGGGTGTCTTGATAGACGGCTATGGGACGCTCTCTAACTGCGTGATCAGAGGCAACGGCGCCATTTTTGGTGGAGGTTGTATGATATACGCAGGCAGCGGAGCTTTGGTTACCGACTGCATATTTGAGGACAACTGGACGCCTTTGGTAGATCCCAGCTACGGTGGCGGCATGGGGATGATCCGAGGCAGAGTGTCGAGGTGCGTATTTGCTGGCAACGCTTCTTATTATGGAGGCGGAATCGCCACACAGGCTGAGTCTTATGAGAGCGGAACTCCTGTTGTGGAAAACTGTCTTATTGTGGAGAACACGGCAAGGATTGGCGGAGGGCTTCATGTTGGCGAGAGAGCTTTGGTCAGGAATTGCACGGTTGCGGATAATATTGCCGGTTTGCGAGGGGCAGGGGTGGACCTGCGCGGCCAGACTAACTCGGCAGTTCCAATAGATATTGTGAACACCATCGTGTGGGACAACAGGTTGACCTCAGGCTGCGTTTCAAACTATTTCGCATACGGGAGACCTCCAAAATTCCGCCATTCCTGCAGTTGGCCTCCTTTCCCAGCGGAATGGGACGGAGGAGGGAACCTTTATGAAGATCCCCTGTTTGGGGGCAGGACATGGCGGTTGAGTTGGGCATCGCCCTGCAGAAACGCCGGCCTGAACTCCGGAGCGGAGGATTTGACGGCGGACATTGAGGGTTTTGTGAGAAATTACGAGGGCGTGGTGGATATGGGCGCTTATGAATATCCGGGGATGAGGCCGCTTATAGAATCCGTTTTTTTTTCCAATGGAATATTTTCGATAACGTGGAGTTCTCAAACTGAGACGGTTCAGCAGGTGTATTACACCACGAACCTGCTAGGTGATTGGGTGCCGATAGGCGCGCCGTTGGCGCAGACAAATTGCAGGGTTGATTTTGTTCACTCTAACGGTGGCGATCTTCTCAGGTTCTACCGTGTTGGCGGGCGTCGAAGCGGCGGGGAATAGTCGCGGTGTTTGCAACCGGGCGCTGAGATTTCCAAGTGCCATGTTTTTCAGACAAGAGTCATTTTCACGCGGTATTTTTTCCAGCACACTGCTGAACGCTGTCTCGCAGATGTTGGGCTTTGCCGGAAACCTGGTTGTAGCGTACTGGTTCGGCACTCGGGCGGACGTGGATGTGTATTATTACTGCGCAGGTGTGGTTTTTTCGGCATCAGCTTTTTTTGCCAATCTGAACTCTTCAGTTCTTATACCCGAGTCAATGAGGCTGGAAGGGAAAGAAAATCGCGCTGAAGCTTCTTATTTCCTGAATGTATTTTTGTACGGTTATGCGCTGTTCGGCATTGTTGTTGCCGCTGTCTGCATTGTCGCTCCGTATGCCTCAATCAGGATTGTGTCACGGTTTCATGATGACGTGATTCAGCAGCACGGCTGGTTTGTGGCATGGGCCGGGGCGCTTTTTTGTTTGACGAATCTGGGTCAGTTTCTTGGGGAGATACTGGCTTCCCATAGATACTTCGCCTTGTCGGTTATGCTGGGCATATTACCAAAGGTTGGCATGCTCGTTCTGTTGTTCGTTATGAGGGAAAGGTGGGGGCTTGGATCTGCTCTCGTTGGAGCATGCGTTGGAGGGATGGTACAGATTTTATTCCTACTGTTGTCATTGAAGGTTAGGCTTGGATGGAAGTTCAGGGCAAGAGTTTCAGCGGTCGGTGCTCAGGTATGGAAGAACATTGCTTTTTCTCAAGTCGGTCATCTTGTCGGCGCAATAGCGGGTGTTGTGCCCTTGTTCTTATTAAGCTCTTTCTCTGAAGGCACACTGGCTGCTCTTGGCTATGCTCAGCGACTTGCGATTTTGCCGGCCCTCTTGTTGATTAATCCGGTTAGTGGAGTTCTCGGGGTGAAGCTGAATGAGCTGAAACCGAGAGAAGAATGGCAGGAGATAGACAGGATTTTCAGGAATGTATGGCATGCGCTCGGCCTTGTCGTTATGCCATTGACAGCATTTTTGGTCCTTTTTGGCTCAGAGGTTGTTGGTGTTCTGTATTTGAGGGGTAGATTTGATGATGAATCGGCGCAGGCGACAGCACTTTTTTTCAGGATTTTTGCAGCCGGCATTCCGTTTATGGCAGCCACAAGCTTGACCACGCGTTTGTTTATTGCGTGGCAGCGTGTAAGACTTGGCATGATCTGCCAGATAATTAACCGCGTGTCCTTCCTGCTGCTGTCTATCGCCGGGGTTGGATATTTGGGATCTATCGGGTACCCGATTGCTGACTTTGTCACAATGGGGTTATACCAGGTGGCTCTATGGGTGGTGGTCGAGCGGTATTTTTGCTGTGTGAGATACAAAAAGGCGCTTGTAAGGGCCGGTCGTATTATCTTTTTTTCATCAATTGGAGGTGCTTTTGCGTTGGCCGTCTCAACATGGGTTGGAATGCAGCACGCTTGGGCTGATCTGGTTATAGGGGGAATGGTGCTCTTGTTGTTTTGCCTGGCACAGATTCTTCTTTTTGCTGATGACAGGAATATTGTGATGACCGGGATCACATCTTTGGTACGGGACGCAGTATCCGGCTCGACATCTGGTTGAAAGCAAGATGTGTGGGATTGCTGGTTTTGTAGGAACGAGGGAATGCGGCACCTATAGGATGCTTTCCGCGATGGTTCGAGCGCTCAGCCATCGTGGTCCGGATGACGAGGGAATGGTTTTCCTTTCCGAGAAAGGCTGGCAGGATGCCGGTGTTACCGACGAACGGTGCAAGGCGGGGCTAGGACACCGGAGGTTGAAGATAGTGGATCTGACCCGACGCGGGCATCAACCCATGGCCGATGCTGCCAGGAAAAGACGGGTCACTTATAATGGAGAAATATACAACTTCAGGGAGCTTCGCAAGGAACTGGCGGAGAGAGGACATGCTTTCTTTTCGCAATCTGACACTGAAGTTCTGCTCGGCCTGATAGGAATGTTCGGGCTCGAGAAAGCGCTGGAAAAGATCAACGGCATGTTTGCCTTTGGCCTCTGGGATGAGGATACCTCGACGTTATACCTGGCCAGGGACAGGGCTGGAGAGAAACCTCTGTACTACACATACCGGCCCGACGGGTCGCTTTTCTTCGCGTCGGAGATCAAAGCGCTAATGGCGGCCGGCGTTGTTGACAGGGAACATCTCGACCTCGTGGCGCTTCACCAGATTTGGACGTTCGGCTACACAGTAGGA
>CALETX010000298.1 GCA_937920455.1 uncultured bacterium | reverse complement strand
CGCGACGCGTGCTGGCACCTTGCGTATAGCCTCTTGCTGGATTTTCAGATCGGCCACGTGGCGGAATGGGATTCCTGACAGTTCGGAGAGAGTGGAGAGAATATCCGTTTCCGAAACCAAGCCTTCCTTCAAAAGAAGCGTGTCGAGTGTTTCACCCGTGAGAGCTCGTCGGTTCTGGAGCTCATCCACTTGGCCGCGGGTAACAAGTCCTTTCTCGACCAGGCGGCTAGCCATTTCGAGCATCATCTGATCGGAGAAAAAACGCGCTTCCCGGGCGATGTATGCAGTTTTGGGATCATTCGGCACGATGGCCTCCTTCGATATTGAGAGGGCTGCGCAGCACCATGGCGCCGGGCGTTCCATCAGCAAATGTCAGCGAGGCATTGGTCTGGTCGAAACCGACAATCGTAATGCCGTGGATCTGGTTTGAGACTGAATAGAATGCCTGTTTGCCGGCGGTGACGTCTTCGATCAGCGCCAGGCTGCGTCCATCCGGAGTCTTGAACATGCCTCTGTAAACCAGGCTTACGATGTTTCGTTTCGGCTGAGGGGGCGGTTGCTGTTGTGGCTGCTGTGCCGGCTGCTGGACCGGAGGGGACTGTGTCTGCTGCGATGGCGGTGGCATTGGAATTTGCGGCAGACGCGGTCGCGGCGGCTCGGGCGCGAGGAAGAAGTTCTGGGGCGGCTCGGCTATGCAGCCGGCCAGATTATCGAGCATTGCGAGAATGCCAAGAGAAGATAAAGGTCGGCGAGCCGCTGAGGCAGAAGGTTGGAAGGTCGGGGTCTGAATTGGAATGTGCAACTTCCAAAGCCAAAAGATTATTACCACGCAGAGGGCAATTACAGCGCATAAGAAGATCAGCCGCGCATTTGCCTTCATAAGCCATCTCCAGAAAGCGTGCATGGTATTTTCCTAGTATCCCCTCGGTTTTGCTCTAACTGGCCCGGATGGAATGGTTATCGCCTCGGGATCCTTGAGAAAGAAGAACGCGCTCAGGACAAGTTGCGCATTGATGGTATCGGGCTTGGGCGGGGACACGGCGCACACCTTGATATTTTTCAGGAGGAAAACCCGCTCAGGCGCGAGCATTGAGCGCATAAACGCGAAAAGGTCAGCAGACGTTCCTGAGAACGATATCTCAACGGGATATTCTTCGGCAAAGGCCTCGCCGGTTGTTTTCAGCACATGGGTTATGGGAGGACGCGGAACGATCCCATGAATGAGGTTGATCTTGAGGTCGAGCGCCATGTCCACGAGCTTCTCAACAGCGCGAAGCTGCAGCATAAGGCGCCTGACATCCTCATTGCTGTGGACTGCGTCATCGAGCCACAAATCCTGGGGCAAAGAGATTCCGAGGTCTCTTGATTTTTTCAACAGGTTTTGGCGGACATCGAACAGAGCCACTTTGAAATCAATCACCTGGCCTGATGGTTCGGAGACGGAATTGAACTGATTAGAGAATATCGAAAGTCTAGCAATGGTGGCAAGCCATTCGGATCGGAGCGCGGCGCCAGTGCGCAGTTCCTCTTGCTTCCATGTCTCAAGGACGTCTTCTTCCACGAGCCCGCCGCGGAGTTCGAGGTCCGCACGGCGGGATTGAATGACGCGTTCCAAACGCTGTCTTCTGACATTGAGCGGCATAATGAGGAAAAACCACAGAGCGAAAATGATTGCGCCGGCGCCTGCGATTATTGCGGCAACCTGTTGCCGTTCTGAAAGCGATGAAAGCGTTAGACCGAGACCGTTCATTGCTGTCTGAGCCTTATGTCCAGAGCGAATCTTTGCCTGAGCATTTGTTCTGACATGGGTATGGCAGGCGGGGCCATCCGGTCGTCGGGAAGGAGGTCGGCGGACTGAACAAAATCGGCTGAGGCAATTTGCGTTATAAGGTTCTTTACCGATGAGAGGCTGTTGTTTCTCGTGTAGCCTTCGATAATGATACGGTCAATGCCTGATGTTGAGGTGAGTGAGGTCGTCGGTTTGGGTGCGGCCCGGCGCCTGTCGCGTAAGCCTGGCGTAGGGGCGGGTGGTTGGGCGAGAGCTTGGCTGAAGTATGTGTCTGCGTCAGCCACCAGAAAGAAAGATTCCTCTTGCGAGGCCGAACGGGCGGCGAGGCTGATGATTTCACAGATCATGGGCGCTCTGTCTATGCCGTTGTGGAGCGGTCTTGCCATGGCGGCTATTAGCTCGTTCTTTGCCCGTATGGAATCCAGTTCAGCCATGAGAGATTGTCGGCGCCTGAGTTTTTCATCTTGTTCTCGAAGGTGCTTCTCCATGCGCTTAAAATCCATATACCCGGCGCCAAGGCTGACAGCGAGAATGAGGAGGGCTGCGATACCGGCGGCAATCCAGTAGGGTTTCTGTCTGCGGAACACCAGCTCGACTCGTGTTTCTTCGGGGAGGAGGCTCATGACACGAGCGCCGGACTCGGCGCGAATTCCCGCGATGGCAAGTCCGGCGGCCACGCTGTATGAACCATACCGAGGCACATTCACCAGGCCCTGAGGAGGGGGCAAGAGGGTTGTCGGGAGTGAGAGAACTCCGGAAACGTATTCAAGCAGCCCTGGCAGTGCTGCGCCTCCGCCCGTCAAAAGCAGACGAGTCGGTTGGGCGCGGCGATCCGGAAATAGGCTCCGATAAACGGCAAGGCAGGATTGCAGCTCGTGGACCCACGTGGCGGCAACGCCCGATAGTGGTTCGGAAAGCGTAGAGCCTCGACCGAGCGACCCATCAGCCATTTTCCTGTTTTCGGCCTGTGCCGAAGGGATCTGTTCAACACGGCTGATGGCATCGGTGAACATTTGCCCACCTACAGCGAATGAGCGGGCGAACATGAGGCCGGCGTCTGTGCTGCCGATCGCTATTTCAGTTCCGGCTGCTCCTATATTGGCATAGATTACTGGCTGTTGTATTTGAGAGTTTTCTTCTGAGACAATGGCTGTCTCGAAGAGAGCGGCCGGTGCTGGGATCACATTTACTATTTCTAACTTCCACCGTCGGGCATTTTCGAGAAATTGTTCAACAATGGCAGTCCTTGTCATTGCCAGCAGAAGGCGTCTTTCGCCGCGGTTGATGTTGATGGAACTGTGCGTAAAGGTCATCGTGTCCGAGGCCATTTCGTTAAAGCGCAGCACCTCCATTGCAGCGGCCTGTTCGGGCGACCGGGGGTCTTCCGGAGCGAGGAACAGGGGTTGGAAGATGGTGTTTGCTGCCGGGACGCCAAGGACGCAGGGGTGGCGCGGGATTCCGAGCTTTTCTATCCACGGCTGGACGATTGAATCAAGGCTCCCCCTTTCAGCAGGAAGTTTAAGCATTTCGGCTCGGCTGATGAAGATATGGCTGCCTCGTCGCTCCGCCCATACAGCTTTCACCGCGTATGAGCCGATGTCGAG
>CALETX010000297.1 GCA_937920455.1 uncultured bacterium | reverse complement strand
CAGCCGACATTCGCATGCTCGCTGACGAATCCAGCACCACCACAACATTGCGGGGCGCGGATTTTCCGCGAGAACATGACGTGAACAGCCGCGCCATCGCCAGTGTTAGGAGCACCAGGACAAGCAACCTCAGCGCAAGCTGAATCGGATCCACCAGCCGCGGAGCAAACACGTTGTATCGCCGTTCGTATCTCAAGAGCCGTATGCTGGGAAAATCCCACACCGGGAACTTGTGGCGGGCAATGAGATGAATGACCAACGGCGCTGCCATACCGAGCAAACCGAACAACATAGCTGGGAAAAGAAAACTCATCTCACAGTGCTCTCAGCCAATCTGCGTAACATTCGAATATAAAACTTCAGCGCGACCATCTCGGCCCCTGCTCGCACATTTTGTTCTCTGTGTTTCCGCGTCAGATCATTTTGCAGCCCGCCTGCAAATGAGATATTCCCTCAAGACTTGTTCGATCGGCATAGCTGTGTGAACAAAGCGGTAATCCGCACCGCCGGCAATGGATCCCGCCCGGATGTTCTCCCTGAATGCCGCAAATCGGGCCAGATAGTCGCGTCTCTGCCGCAGAGGATCGCACATCACTTCCTCACCGGTCTCGATGTCCCTGAAACTTGTCAGCATCTGGATCGGAAAGTCCACCTCGTCGGCGTCAACCAGATGAAAGACAACCACATCGTGACCCCTCGCCGCCAGCCGCCTTACAGCGTCAGTGATAGCATTCTCATCTCCGTGGCAGTCGCTCAGCAGAAGCACCAAACCGCGGCGGCTAAGCCTTAGCGCAGCCATCGAAATACATTCAGCAACTTTTGTCTCGCCTCCAGGAGCAAGCGACTGGAGGCACGAGAGAAGAGTGAAAAGATGGCGTTGGCCCTGACGCGGCGGAATAAAGGTTCGAATCTCTGTGCCGAACGCTATAAATCCAGGCGCGTCCTGTTGCCGGATAGCCAGATATGCCAGCGATGCTGCGGTGTAACATGCGTATTCAAATTTCGTGAAGCGTTTGATGTCCAGAGGCCTGTATCCCATCGAACCACTTATATCCAACAAGATTACAACATTCATGTTGGATTCCATTTCGAAGCGCCTGACGTAATAGCGCTCGGTACGACCAAGCATCTTCCAGTCAATGAGCCGCGGTTCGTCCCCCGGAGCATATTCCCGATAGTCCTTAAACTCCACACTGAATCCGTAATAGGGACATCTGTGGCGCGATGCATACATCCCCTCGACAAGCAGCCGCGCAGCAATATCCAGCGACCGGAGCGACCTCAATATTTCGGGGTCGAGAAACTTCAACGGAACTTGGGTTGGAACCGGCATGGCGCGCAACTCCGTAGCGTCAAACGGCTTCCGGAACCGACTCAAGAAGCCGATCCACAACCATATCGGCGCTCACGCCGTCGGCAACCGCCGCAAAGTTTGTGACTATCCTGTGCCTCATGACCGCATGTGTCACGAATCGAACGTCGTCCACCGTCGCCTGAAGCTTGCCCTGGAGCAATGCCCTGCTCTTGGCGCCCAAGGCAAGATACTGGCCCGCCCGCGGCCCCGCCCCCCACTCCAGATACTTCTTTGAGACATCCGGAATGCCCGGCTTCTTCACATGCGTAGCGGTCACGAGCCTTGTTATGTAGTCAAGAACATGATCGCTAATCGGAATCTCACGAACAAGCCGCCTCATCTCAAGGACATCCTGTCCCGTCAGCACAGCCTGCGGCTCTCCAAGCCCTCGAGAAGTGGTGGTCTTAACAATCGCTTTCAGTTCATCATCCTTGGGATAGTCAACCCACAAAGTGAACATGAACCGATCAAGCTGAGCCTCCGGCAAAGGATATGTCCCCTCCTGTTCGATCGGATTCTGCGTCGCCATGACCATGAATGGCTCTTCAAGAGGATATGTCTTCTTCCCCACGGTGACCTGTTTCTCCTGCATGGATTCCATGAGAGCGGCCTGCGTTTTTGGAGGCGTCCGGTTGATTTCATCCGCCAAAAGCAGATTCGTGAAGACAGGCCCCTGCACGAACACAAACTGCTTGCGCCCAGTTGCGTGGTCCTCCTCCAGCACCTCGGTTCCAGTAATGTCCGACGGCATCATGTCAGGAGTAAACTGTATGCGTTTGAATTTAATCGAAAGAGTCCTGGCGAGCGTGCTGACCAGGAGGGTTTTCGCCAGACCCGGCACTCCAATCAGGAGAATATGGCCACCTGCAAATAGAGCAACCAGAACGCGCTCAATAAGCTCTTCCTGCCCTATTATTGCCTTTCTAATCTCGCGAAGAATTTTTTCCTTCGCTTCCCGCGCTGCCCTTATCGCGGCTGGATCCGCATTATTTGATGTAGTGGTTGAGGACATGACGCCGAGCCTCCCTTCTCTCCTCATCAGGACTGGCACTTTCTTCCGATATCAACAGAAAACAATAATGCCGTACATGAAAGAATCATGCCAACATGCCCAATCGTCCGAAAATGCCCATGAGAGGCTGAGGATTACATTTCGAGTGGTGTTTCCAGGCCAGAAAGTGTTCAGGAAAACAACACAGGCGGGTCAGAACCTTCATTTGGGCATGCCGACATGTCTATGTGTGTACGCACCGCCTTGCTGTCCAGCGTCCTGATGTATGCGTTAAGTCAGCATGCATCTATGGCGATCAGACTGATTCATGTTGTAACGTAATGGAAGATCACTCCATCTCTTTCAACCGCACAATCCGACCCTCGGAAGCAGACTGTTCGGCAGCGAAGACCAGCTTCATGGTTTCGTAGGAATCCCGCGCCGGCGTCATCGGCGGCAATCCGTCCCGAACGCGACGAAAAATGTCTGCATGCTGGTCTTTCCCATTGTGGAAGTAGCCCGCATCGTCCTTCGGATCCCACGTCAACGTTTCGACAAGACGACTCGTCATACAAACCGGGCTGTCTCCAAACTCCCACCTCTTGATCGTCCGGTTAAACACGTCTGTCGCTGCGGCGCCCTTTGTGCCCACGACAAGATACGTGAGTTGATGGCCATCGCCTTTCTGCTGGCTCACGATGTTCTGGAGGGGATCGCCTGCGAACGTCTGGCCCACGTACATGATAAATGTGGACACTGTCAATAATAGTGTGTGATTTGGTTTAGTAGGAGAGGAGAGCCTGTAGTTCTTCCTGGGATATTGATCCAGGTTTTCTGGCATAGGATAGCGAACACGAACAGCTCGACTGCCAGGGGGGTTTCGAATGCTCCCACGGTGTTGGTGCGCTGCCGGATTTGTTTGAAGAGGTTTTCGCAAAGGTCAGTGGTCGAGAGTTTATTTCGCAACAGT
>CALETX010000296.1 GCA_937920455.1 uncultured bacterium | reverse complement strand
TACTGCAAACGCGAATTGTTTCGGCAACTGGACAAAATCCGCCAGAGGGAGAGGCTTAGCGTGGTTCTGGATGGGTTCAATGCGGATGACCGGAAAGACTTTCGTCCGGGCCATGCTGCAGCTTGCGAGTTGAACGTGCGTTCCCCGCTAAATGAACTCGGATTAACCAAACTCGATATTCGTCGCCTCGCGAGAGAAAGGGGGCTTCCCAACTGGGACCAGCCTGCCTGCGCTTGCCTGGCCTCGCGTATCCCCTACGGTGAGGAAATAACACCTGCCCGTCTGGCGCGTGTTGCCGCGGCGGAGGCTGCTGTGCGTGGACTGGGATTCCAGATGGTTCGTGTTCGAGACCACGGCGCACTGGCGCGCATCGAACTAGAACCCCGTAGCATTGCCATAGCGGCTGAGGAAGGTCTGCGCGATCGTCTTGTCAGGGCATGCAAAGCGCTAGGCTACACATTCGTTTGCCTCGATTTGTCCGGCTACCGAACGGGTTCGATGAACGAGGCGCTTCAAATATCCGGCTGCTGCGGAGGGCCAACAGTATGAGCGCGGGCGGAATGTCATCCTGCATTGCGGCAACCAGCCGTCCATCGGTTGTTGTGTTGCTCTCTGGCGGTCTGGACAGTTCTCTCGCTGTCAAATTGATGCTGGATCAAGGACTGAATGTGTTGGCTTTGCACTTCGTCAGTCCTTTCTGCACGTGCAGCCCTCGGAAGCAGGGCGGATGCAGTCTGGCTGCGCGAGTAGCCCAGAATATGGGAGTTAAGCTTCGCGTTATGAAAAAAGGGATGGATTATCTTCGGATTGTGGAGCGGCCTCGTTTTGGATACGGCCGTGGGCTGAACCCCTGTATAGACTGCCGCATCTACATGCTGCGAAGGGCGGCCGAGGTTATGATGGAAACCGGTTCCGTATGCGTAGTGACTGGTGAAGTGCTTGGGCAGCGGCCCATGTCGCAGCACCGCAGGGCGCTTGACCTTATCGAGCGCGAGAGTGGACTGACTGGCAGGCTGTTGCGTCCGCTGAGTGCGCGCCTTCTGCCGGCAACTATTCCCGAGCGTGAAGGACTAATACGCCGCGAGAGCATGCTAGCCCTGCGTGGCCGGGCGAGGACCCTCCAACTGACCCTTGCAAAAGAGCGAAAGATTGAGGGCTTCGGGTGTGCTTCCGGCGGATGCCTGCTGACCGATCCGGTTGTTGCCAGGCGACTGAAGGACGTTTTCAGGTATTGCCCGGAATGGGACGAGCGCGATGCGCGCCTGACGACGTTTGGACGACACTTTCGTATTCATGAAGGTCTCAAGGTTATCTTGGGACGTAACGCAGGGGAGAACGCGCGGCTCGAGCAGTTGACAGGCTGGCTGCCGGTCGTCTCCTTTCGGGATAAACCTGGGCCCACAGCAGGACTTCGTGGCGTTTACGGAGAGCAGGAGCTTGCCGCAGTTGGCCGTCTATTGCGACGTTTTGCCCCAAAGGTGACGGAAGGATCTGTCGAGATCTGCTTGAGACACAATGGACAAAAAAAGACATGGGTGGCTCACGAGTCCGCGACTACGGAGGAAGTGCGACAATGGGCGATTTAGCACGCAATGAGCATGTGATCGAGAAAGACGACGAGCTGGATTACAACGGAACAGGGGAACCGGAAGATGTTTTACGGTGGGCTTTGGCGAAGTTTCATCCGGACATCGCGCTGGCGGCGAGTTTCGAGAACACGGTGCTTATTCACATGATGACTCGAATTCGGCCCGACATCCGCGTTTTCTCTATCGATACTGGGCGATTGCCTGAAGAAACATTCCAGTGCGCGGCGGAAGCGGAGCGGCGGTTTGGCATCAGAGTGAAGTGGTTTTTCCCAGAGCGAGAAGCCGTGGAAAAGCTTGTGAATAACGAGGGCATTTACTCGTTTCGAGAAAGCCTGGAAGCACGGCGACACTGCTGCTTTATCCGGAAGGTCGAACCGCTTAAACGCGCTCTCCGAGGCTTGCGCGCGTGGGTCACGGGCTTGCGTCGAGACGAGGCGGAGACGCGTAGCGAGTTGCCTCTGGTCGAACGGGACGCGGCCCATGGGGGCATCATCAAGGTCAATCCGCTGGCTTTCTGGACAGGCAGGCAGGTGCGGGAATACACGATGCAGAACAGCCTCCCCTACAACCGGCTTCTCGATCACGGGTATACATCCATTGGCTGCGCATGCTGCACCCGACCGGTTGAGCCGGGCGAACATCCGCGCGCCGGCCGGTGGTGGTGGGAATCTCCTGAACACAAGGAATGCGGCCTCCACGTGAACAATTGGCAGATATGAGGAATGAGCGAGCTATGAACCAGATCCAGGTCAGCGAAGCTTCCCACCTGCGTCCGGCCCAAGTCGCATCGTGGCTCTGCGGCGGGATCCGCGTCCGGGACGAGACAGCCCATAATCATGTCGGCCAGTTGGGCGAAGTTGCCAGAGTGGCCGAGAACTCGGCCCAGATCATCGAACTGCCCATCGTTTCACACCTTCTGTCAACTGTATTGATGTCCACCCATGCGGCTGTGGATGCTGTGTGCGTCGTGAAGAGGAGACCGATGCTAAACCATCAGATTTGAGGAAACACGGGCGTGAAACATTCTAGAAGCCTATTTAAAGCTCTATCCTGGCGCGCTTTCGGAACGGCCGGAACCGTGCTTCTTTCATGGATATTTACCGGCTCCCTCGATGTGTCGCTGGGGATCGGGAGCGTTGATTTCTTTACTAAGATTCTTCTGTATTATCTGCATGAGCGGATATGGCTGGCGCTGCCTTGGGCAAGGGGAATTGTGAAATCTGAGGAGCATTCTGTTCAGATAGAGAGGCCTTGTCGGAGTATCGCCAAAGGCGTCAGTTGGAGAATCACAGGCACATTCGACACTGTTGTTGTCGCGTTCGTCTTCACGGGCGATTATTCGAAGGCGATGAACATCGGCGCGACGGAATTCATCACTAAAGTATTTTTCTACTATATCCATGAACGGCTCTGGCAACGAATTCCCTTGGGATTCGTACGTTCAGACGATGTGCAGGATGGCGGAGGGATATGATCATGACGGTGAAATGGCAACCGGAGACGAAGGTCATTCATAGTGGGGTGGGTCCTGATCCAACGGGAGTAACGGCCGCACCCATCGTGCAGAGCACGGCGTTTGCTTACCATTCCGCCGAGGAACTGGAATCGGTATTTGATGGGCGGGCAGCCGGTTTCGTTTATTCCCGCATCGCCAACCCGACAGTCTCAGCGTTCGAAGCGCGCATGACGGCGCTGGAGGACGGTATGGGTGGCATCGCCACATCCTCCGGTATGGCGGCCATTAGTTCGCTTGTGCTGGCTTTGGCTGGCAGTGGCGACGAAATAGTGGCTGGCAACAGCCTGTTTGGCGGAACTTATTCACTGTTTCGGCATACCTTGAGCCGATATGGGATCAAGGTTCGTTTTGTGGGTCCAAGGGATCCCGGCGCGTTTCGCGAAGCCATATGTGACCGTAGCAAGTTGATATTTGTCGAAACTATTGGGAATCCGAAACTCGACGTGCCGGACATCGCCGCTATTGCCGCCGTTGCACGGGATCACGGCATCCCGCTTGTTGTGGACAACACCGTGACAACACCGCTTCTGGTTCAGCCCAAACGTCTCGGCGCCGATCTGATCGTTCACTCAGCCTCCAAGTTCATCAATGGGCATGGCAACGCCATTGGCGGGATCATCATAGATGCTGGAACCTTCGACTGGTCTAGCGGGCGCTTTCCTCATCTGGCGCCATTCCGCTCACGGCTGGGCCAATTTGCGCTGCTGGCCGCGCTACGCAACCGCATTTATCGCGACCTCGGTTGCTGCATGGCGCCGTTCAACGCGTTCCTGCTGAGCATGGGCGTTGAAACCCTGGGTATCCGGATGGAGCGGCATTGTTTGAATGCTGCTCGCGTGGCGGCTTTCCTGTCAACCCACCCTAAGGTGGCCGATACCGGCTATCCGGGGTTGGTCACACATCAGGATCACTTCCTGGCGACTCGTCAATTCGGTGGCCGCTACGGTGCGTTGGTGACGATCAGACTGGGGACGCGAGAACGGTGCTTTAGCTTCATAAACGGCCTTAGGTTGGCAAAGAACCTTGCCAATCTGGGTGACGTCAGAACTCTGGTCGTTCACCCAGCCTCGACAATCTGTAGGGATCTGAATGACGAGGAAAGATTGGCAATGGGCGTTACGGACGACTTAGTAAGAATTTCTGTCGGTATCGAAGATCCAGCAGATATTCTGGAGGATCTGCAGACGGCGCTTGCAACTTTGTGATTGCGTGCCCGGCCGACTTACTGAGAGGGACAAAAATGACGCAGATGATCCGAAAGAAAAATAAAAGCAAGACGAGCAAAATTGTGGCAACGCACATCGCGCTGGCAATGATGGCGTTTGGATTTATGGAATTGCTAGCTGATGCGCGGACATATGTCTGGACATATGAGTACCTGACCATGCCGCAGGGCGCCGCAGAGGTGGAGTACTATCTGACTACCAAGGTTCGTGACACGTCTATGCGAGAGATCAGCTCTTGGCAACATCAGCTCGAGATAGAGTACGGCATCACACCGCACTGGGATGTTGCGCTCTATCAGATCTGGCAGGACGATCGGTCAGCGGAAACAGCAAGTTTTGGCTATAAGGGATTCAAGTTGCGCACTCGTTACCGCGTGGCGGAACAGAATGTTCTGCCTCTAGATGTGCTCGTTTATGCTGAGTATAAACGACCATCTGATCTTAAAATGTCCAATATCGGAGAGTTGAAGCTTATACTCGCGAAAACCATTGGGGATATTAACGCAAGCTACAATCAGGTTGTCGAATGGCCTCTGCCTAGAACGGATGAGACCGAACACAAGTTCGCAGCCGGTCTTGCCTGTAAAGTCAGCCAGGCTTTGCGCGCAGGCATCGAAGCGACCGGCAACTATACCAAGGGGAAGTATGCCGTTGGACCCACGCTATCCCTGCGAGAAAACAATATTTTCCTCTCCTTCGGCGCGGTGTTCGGTCTGTCCAATAAGGCCGACGATCTGGAGTGCCGCATGATACTTGGGCTCGGTTTATAGAGAGATGACGATCAACAAAAAGTATGAAGGCATGGAGGTAAAGCATGAGGATTACAATAAATGATTCGGTAACAGAGGTGCCAGATGTGCTGACGATTGCTGAGTTACTGGCTCACCAGAAGGTGAAGATGCCGGATATGGTGTCTGTGCAGCTAAATGGCACAATTGTGAAGCGTGAAGATTTTGCAACAACGCTGGTTCATGAAAACGACACAGTGGATTTCCTATATTTCATGGGAGGCGGCAAAAAGAGCAAGTGTTATTAACCAGGAGGTCAGGAGGTAATGGACTTGCGCATCGCCTGCATTCAACATGTGCCGTTTGAAGACGCCGGCGTGATTGCCTCGTGGGCAGCGGCCCGTGGGCATCAGTTCGAGATGGTACGACTCTATGAGGGACAAGGACTGCCCTCTGTGTCGGACGTGGAATGGGCAGTCGTGATGGGCGGACCCATGAGCGTCCACGATGAAGATCGTTTCACATGGTTAAAAAAGGAAAAGGAATGGGTGAGACGCGTGATTGAGCGCGGCTGCGGTGTTCTTGGTGTCTGTCTTGGCGCACAGATCATTGCCCAGGTTCTCGGGACAAGGGTATTCGCGAGCGCACACAAGGAAATCGGATGGTTTCCTGTTTTCAGAGCGTATGATGCGAAACATGTGCCTCTTTTGGATATGTTGCCAACAGTTATAAGAGCTTTCCATTGGCATAGTGAGACGTTCCATATTCCACCGGGAGCTGTGCGTGTCTTCGCGAGCGACGCATGTTCGAATCAGGGTTTTGTTTACGACGAACGGGTTATGGCTCTCCAGTTTCATCTGGAGATTACTAGCGATGGCGTACTGAGACTCATCGAACACTGTGGATCCGATCTGCACAACGGCCCGTTTGTCCGGGATTCAGAAGCCATGACCAGCAACGTCCTGCAGTTCGAGAATGCCCACATGGCTATGCATACTCTCATGGAGGAGATGACAAAAACGATACGTAAGAGGACATGAAGGGAAGGATGACATGTTACATGGCTCGCCGGAGATTAAAACGCAACATAAGGCTGATTATATGAATCTTACAGAACAACAAATTGAGCGCTATTCGCGACATATCATTCTCCCTCAAGTCGGGGGTCAAGGACAACAACGGCTCCTGGCTGGCAGGGTTCTGATTGTTGGGGCTGGCGGCTTGGGATCCCCAGCAGCGCTATATCTTGCCGCTGCCGGTGTTGGCACCATTGGGCTGGCCGATGGTGACGTCGTGGATCTCACCAACCTGCAGCGCCAGATCGCCCATGCGACGGCCGATGTTGGCCGCGCCAAAGTTGAATCGGCTGCGGAGAAATGCCGTGCCATCAATCCGGATGTGTCCGTTCGGTTGCATTCGGAACATCTTCGGGCTGAAAACGCTCTGGCAATACTGAAAGACTATGATTTCGTGATTGATGGAACGGATAACTTTGCTGCGAAGTTTCTCGTGGCCGACGCATGCTATTTTGCTGGCAAGCCGTACTGCCATGCGGGAATCCTCCGTTTCGATGGCCAAGTCATGACA
>CALETX010000295.1 GCA_937920455.1 uncultured bacterium | reverse complement strand
ATGACGCTTCATGCCGGCGTTCTGCGCCGAATGTTGCCGCTGGCAATGCGCAGAAAACTGGGAATAGTGAGCAGGGGTGGAGCCATTCTCGCCAGGTGGATGCGCCGCTTTGGCAGGGAGAATCCGCTCTATGAGCGCTGGGACGAGATTTTGGCAATCTGCCGCAGCCATGATGTGACTGTTTCACTGGGAGATGGCCTGCGGCCGGGATGTCAGGCTGATGCGAGCGACGAGGCGCAGTTTGCCGAGCTTGCGGAACTCGGAAAACTTGTTCGAAGATGCAGACACGCTGGAGTGCAGGTGATGGGCGAAGGTCCTGGCCATATTCCGTTCGACCAGATAGAGATGAACGTCCGCAGGCAGCAGAAACTTTGTGGCGAAGCGCCTTTCTACGTTCTCGGCCCTGTGGTGACCGATATCGCGCCGGGCTACGATCATATTTCGGCCGCGATTGGAGCCACAGCCGCGGCATATTACGGTGCCTCGCTTCTCTGCTACGTCACGCCGTCAGAACATCTTGGCCTGCCCACTGCTGAAGACGTCAGGACTGGTGTCATTGCCTTCAGGATAGCAGCGCATGCGGCTGATGTCGCCCGCGGATTGCCAGGGATGCGGGAGAAAGATGACGCAATGGCCGACGCTCGAATGAGGATGGATTGGCCGGCGCAGTTCGAGCTTGCGCTGGATGGCGAAAGGGCTGCCAGGCGCTTTCGGCAATCCGGTTGTCGTGTTCCAGATCGTCCGGACCACTGCACAATGTGCGGCCGTGAATTCTGCGCAGTTCGCGCTTCGCGTGAGATGAGGCGGCACGCCAGAAGATGAAAAAGCGGCCAGCATCCAGACAACCTTCATGCTGGCATCTGGCGGCGAAAATAGTGCGCCGGCTGCGAGGGCCGGCCGGTTGCCCGTGGGATAGGGAGCAGACCCTTCAGTCGTTGAAGGCTGCTTTTGTGGAGGAGTGCTGCGAACTTCTTGACGCTGTCGAACGGAATGACACTGCCGGCCATCTCGAAGAGCTCGGAGATGTCCTTCTTCACATCCTTCTGCAGGCGCGGATTCGTGAAGAAGAGGGGGCATTTTCAATGGAAGACGTGCCGGCGGCCCTCGCAGAAAAATTGATTCGGCGCCACCCTCACGTTTTTGGGGACGTAAAGGTTTCAAGTGCGGCGGAAGTTTTGGGCAGGTGGGAAAAGATAAAAGCTGAGGAAAAAAGCGAGAGAAAAAATTGGCACGATGGCGTTCCCCATTCACTGTCGGCTTTGATTAGGGCGCATAAACTGCAGAGCCGTGCGTCGAAACTGGGATTCGACTGGGTAAAGGTCGGTGATGTTTTTGCTAAAGTCAGCGAGGAACTTGAGGAAATGCGCAAGGCGGTCAAGTCGGGAAACGCCAAAAAAATAAGGGACGAGGGAGGAGACCTTCTTTTTGCGGTTGTCAATCTGTGTCGTTTTCTGGGTGTAAACGGCGAAGATGCTCTTCATGCCGCAACTACGAAATTTGTGGACCGTCTCTCGGCAGTTGAGGAGCGACTTCGATCAGCCGGCAGAAAGATAAGCGATTGTACGCTGGCAGAGCTAGACAGTGAATGGGAAAAGGTCAAGCGGCGCCGGAAGACCGTGATGAAGTCTCCTTAGACTGGAGCTTCTGCCTGAAAAGACGCAGTACGGCTTTGGGTGGAGGGCTGTTTAGGGGTGCCGAGCGCAGCTCCGCCAATTCCGCTTCAAGACGGTTCACTCGCTCAAGGACGGATGCCAGTCGGCGTTCTCCTTCCCGTGCCTCGACCGAGACAAGAGCAAACATTTCTATCAGCCGGGCTGCGGCAGGGCTCTTAAGCTCAGCAACGCTGATCTTCTCGCCGGTGTTCTTGTGCCGAATTGCGGAGTTTGGCGCTATCACCCCATCGTCCAGCATTGACGGCACGGCGAGTACAGGGACCGGGCCATATTCCGATCCGTCAGTCAGTGTAACCATCCATTCCATCTTCAGCTCTGGCACTGACTTTGCAGGTATCCATGTTGAGCCATCTTTGGATACCTCATGATCGGGTCCCAGCCGGCATTGCGCAGCCCAGTCGCGAAGTTCGGCAAGCGTGACCGGACCGTAGATATGGTGCGGATCGGAGCGCATGCGCCATATCTTCGGAGATGGCATTGTTTCCGCTCTCGGAGCTGCGCCAGCCTCCTTTCGGAGTTTCTCCAGTTCGTTTTGCCGGCTCTTGAGCTCTTCGGCCAGTTTGGCGGATTCTTCCCGCGCCGTCGCGAGCTGTTTTTCAAGTGTCGCGATTTTACGGTCGGCTTCGGTCTGGGTGGAGGGTGTGGCGGCAGCCTGCATTGATCGTTGTTTTTCGATCTCAGCGGCAGCTTTGGCGGCATTGAGTTGTTCGACCAAGTCCTTCTCGCGTTTGGCGGCAGCCTGCATCAGTTCCTTTTCCCGCTTGCGGAGCGTTTCCACTTCCTTCTGTGCCCTTTCAAGCAGTTCCGTCGTGTTGTATGTTGTCTGTTCCAGGTCGCGTATGCGTTCAAGCAGCTTCTTTTCCTTTTCGTCTGTTGACTCAGCCATCTGAGCCTTGAAAGCTTGCTCCTCTTTTATCTGCCGCTCAAGAGCTTCTAGACGTTTGTCCCTCTTTAGGAGTTCTGATTCGGCGGCGGCAAGCTTTT
>CALETX010000294.1 GCA_937920455.1 uncultured bacterium | reverse complement strand
GGCACGGATATTGCATAATCCTTCACGATCTTTTTTCGCCTTGGAGGGAGCGACATTTTGGGGAACGTAACTGGCTCTTTGCTGGCAATCAAGCCAAAGCCGCCGCTTGGCAGCTTTAAGCGGCGACGGCTTCTAACGGTTGTCGCCATCTGCTCATGCCTCTTGCTGAGCATGTTGTCTCCTTTCCTGACCGCCAGCCAAAAATTGGTGATCTACCCGCAGGATTATGCTGCGGCTTCCGGCGGCCAAAAATTGGTGGGCGAATACGGACGAGTCGTCGAGGCAGAGGACGAGGACGGCGAAGTAGTGGAGGTGGTTGAGTTCGCTGTGCCGCGGTCGGTTCAGCGTGAAAAAGACGTTCTTCTTTTTACCACCGCCTCCCCACCTGCCCGCTCGACAAATTTCCTGAGCAGAACATATGTGGGATGGGGTGAGGGTTCGTCAACGGAGATGGTGTTCCGGGAGCCTGACACTGTGGATCGAACGATCTACCGGCGTGGCTCCTCCATCTGGGACAATCGAGCTAACGGTCTTTACGAGACGGCCTGCCTCAATGCACTCGTAGCGAAGATTGGATGGTTTTCGAGATTGGCAGACACAAACATCCAGCCAAGAGCGCCTCTGGCGCGACTGTTGACCAAGCACAATGAATATTTGAAAATACGCCGTTATCAGGTGTCGCGCGAGGGTGTACTGTGGTACTGGCGCGGGCTTCTGGTTAGTGTCTCCAGAATACCCCAGTGGCGGAAAGAGATCGAGGACTCGCGCAGAAATCTGGAGGCCGCAGAACAGCGGCAGAAGACGCTTGCCGCAGAGTTGTCGGCCCTCGATGCCAAGCTAGGCGGCCGCAGCGAGCCGCGCGGCGATCCGGATGTGCGCCGCCGTGATATGCTGAAAATCGAGGAGTACGAAGCCAGAGCGGACATCAGGTACGAACAGGGGTTCGTGGAAAAAACAAGCCTGAGAATCGAATTAGTCACAAGCAATGCGGCGGCGGCTCTTGTCGCGCCCATGCCCCTGGGCACCGCGCCGAGCGCCATGGCCGATCCAGCGGATTTCATGAAGGACGCCGAGCGCCTCAAAGCGGCCGTCGAAGCAAGGCTTGAGGCTGAAGAAAAAGCAAACGAAAGCATCGCCGACACCGGCGCTTGGATCCTGGCGGCCGCCCGCGAAATTTCTGACCTGATGAAGACTGTAGCATTCGTCCAGAACCCAGACGAAAACACCGCAAAATTGATTGCCGCATGGAAGAAGGCCGAAGCCGATCAATCTCTGATGGCTGAGGCGGAAGCTGTCGTGGCGCAGTGGCGGAAAGCCATTGACTCAATACCATCAGTCGATTTTGGACGATACCGCGTGACGCTCATTGCCAGGTTGCGGGGGGTGCCTCAGTGCATCGGCACTCCTATAGTAGTGACCGCCGCTGGCATGGAAAAACGGTTCTATTCATATCAATGGCCCGACACCGAAGGCTACCATAACCTTTCGTTCGACGTGGAGGTCCGCGAACCGGCAGATTTTATGCTGAACTATTCGCTGCCGTCGCGCCGCGGCGGCTGGGGCTTGTGCCGGGATCTGGATCATTACAACGAAATCAGGCTCAAGGGCTGGGAAATGGAGGCTGAGACATCCCTCGAACGTCTGGCCCGCATGATGTTCGAGAAGGCCGACCGCAGTCCTTCTCAAATTGCTGAAGAGTGGGCGATGGCGATACACGGAGCAAGCGGGACCTTCCATCTGACCCTGCGGCTCGATCAGACCAAGCGTCATAATGCCAGGACCGGAAGCGGGCTTCGCCACAGCCTCGGAGGGCCGGATGCATCGCTCGATTCACTTTTCGTTGACAGCATCATAATCGAGAGAATTGAAGAGCCGCCGTTGGTGCTGCGACAGACGCTGGCGCAGAAGAACTGGATCAAGCCCGGTTGGGACAACAGGTTCATGGGCTGGATTCACAACCGCACCGACAAAGAGCAGACCGGCCGGTTGAGGACTTGTCTGGTTTCCGGATTCGATGACGCCAAACTCATAGACGAGCGCGATGTGAGGCTGGCGCCTCGGTCCTTCGCGAGGGTGGTCGTGCCATGGAAGTCGTCCACGAACGAGTCATGGTTCGGCCGGGAAGTAAGTATGGAACTCTCGGCGGGCGGAACGGTGATGCGGGCCTCCGATGTGTTCACAATCCATCCGAACTGTTTCCCCGTTTACATAGCTGACGGCGCAGTCGGTTACGATGTGTATCGAGGATCAAAAACTTACAATAACAACATCGAAGCCTTCGGTATAACTCCCGGCGACAGCGTCGGTGTCCTGCCGGACGATGTTCTCTCGCCATTTCCCAGTGGAATGAGCGACGGAGCTGTGTGTCACATTCCACATGTCAGGGCAGGCGCTCAGGGCAACCACAAGCTTGGAGTCGGCTATACGCACTACCTCTCTCCACTTTGCACCGGTGCAGTCGCCTACCGCTGGTACCTAAAGCATCCGGAATGGTGGCCATCGCGTCTGACCTGGACCGAACAGATGAACGACAACTGGACCGCGACCGAGAAGATTTACAGAGAAAAGTATAATGCTGGAGAAAACTTCAACGTGGCGGTGATTTCCAGCAACTTCCCGCTCCTGCATCTGGAACAACCTGTCAACCACGGCTGCGGCGATCTAATCGAGCATCTGATCGAGGAAATGGTGACCTATCACATGCTGGTTGACTGGGACGGCACGCGGTGGGATGGGGGGCCGCTTTCGGTTTTTTCGCAGGATTTCCTGGGCAGACCTCTTCTGCACCCCAAAACTGGAGAGCCGGTGGACACTCCCTTCAAGTGCAAACAACTCGGCGCCGAGCTGTTCGCGGAGTTGAAAAGACGAATGTGGGAACATAAGCCAGACTGGGTATACGGCAACAACGGCGACAGCGACGGCTATGGAGCAACGCTCATCAATCTGGAGCAGGATCCTCCTGATCCTTCAGACTACCCTCAATTCCTCGAGTTCATGAAGGATCACGGCGCGTACATGGATGAGGGATGGATGTCAGCCTACATTTTCGGCGACACCAGAAACAAAGTGGATAGGTATCTCCGCATTTGCTTCAAGGAGTCCATGGTAATGAAAAAGCATGGCGGTAATTTGTGGACTTTTTCGCCGGAACGCGACGGATCCCCCTATTTCAATGTTGATTACATATACTACACGATTCTGCCCTACCTTTGCGGCGCAACTTATGTGGGCGCGATCTCGCCGTCGCCATGGTCCGACGACGGACCGGCATGCTTCTTTACACGCTTTGGGGAATACTTCCTCGACTCGCGATGGCAACCATATCCGGGAGCGTCCGAAGCTGTGACTGTTGACGCTCCGTGGGTCTGGGCGGGAGAAATAACGACCTGGCGCAAACTTGAACCCGGCCATGTGCAGGTCGCCGTGCCGGTAGTCAACAGGCACCCTCGACAGCGTTTCATGGAAACTCAGAACAGGTTCAGCGA
>CALETX010000293.1 GCA_937920455.1 uncultured bacterium | reverse complement strand
GAAGAAGGCCTGACAGGTAGTTACCCTGGCAAGGAAGTCACGGCGGTTGGTGAATGGTTCAACGGTGAACAGTTCCTGTTCTATGATGCGGTGGAAGGTTTCCACGTCACTTTGGCCTGCCCGTCCGCCAGGCGGGTATGTGTGAGCGCCGAGTCAGTTCTGCTTCGGAAGCTCGAAGATGAGTCAATATGCGCTCAGCAAACAGGCTTGCACAGGTCGGTCAGCGCTCTCGAGCTTGATTGGCAGTAAGTCGTGTTTTACCAGGTGCTGCGCCTGGGATGCCGGACGACGATGGGGAGCCCGAGAACGATCTGCCAGACTCTTTAGAGTCCGGACCCATCTCCTCACCCATTTGCGCACAACAGGCACCGTCACATGAAACTCCCTGGCCGCAGGCTTGATCCCATGTGCCTTGGCGTACCGGATAAGCTCCAAATAAGGAATTCCACGTACCTTCCGTGTTCCAAACAATATTTCAAAACTGCTTTACAAGGGTAACGAGTTATAGTAGGATAAAGATATTGAGTGAGTGAATGACATTGAGAGTTTTATTGAAGGACGCACCATGAGAAGTAATCTTCACATGCACATTATAGCTGTAATGAAAAAGGAGATCAGCCGGATGCAGCCGGGCGAGCGGCTGGGGTCTTTTGCAGCCCTTGCCCGACGTTTCCGTGTCAGTCAGAACACAGTACGGACTGCTATGATGGCTCTCCAGGCTGACGGTTTTGTTGAGGTAAGGCAGGGTTCAGGATGCTTCGTTAGCGGTAGCGGAGGTGCCTCTGAATCTGAAAACGTTTCTGTTCAACCTCGTTATGTTGCTATTCTTTCTGACTATGACATTTTGTCTCATGAAGCCACGCCGTTCTTCCGAGTTGTAATCAGAGCGCTCAGGAGTAAACTGAATAAAAAAGGGTATTCCTCACGACTTTACATTGGGTATGCCGACAAGCCAGATCCTTCGGTGGGATTTACTTGTCACGAGTTTCTTGAAGACCTTGAGCTTGATAGAATCCTTGGCGTAGTTTCGATCGCCACACTGCCTTTTCCAGATTGGTTGGGGCCAGTGCGTAAGAAAGGCATTCCACTTGTTGCAGACGGATCTCCAAATGCTTTTGAATACGTGGTAGAAATAGATCCATGTTCAATCATTCCTTCGGCGGTGAGATTTCTGCGCAACAGAGGATGCAGAGAAATAGCACTTCTTGGCTGGCGTTTTTCTTATGCGCAAGTGTCCAGTCCTGGATCCGCTGTCGCAAGATTCCGCGAGGCGCTGGCCTTGGCGGGCCTTCCTTATCGTGCAGAATGGGTTAGAGGAGATCTCCATCCTTCGCAACGAGGCGCGGGTTGGGCCCAGTTTCGAGAGATATGGGCAGCCCGGGGAGAAGCCAAGCCAGATGGACTGATTGTTACTGACGATGTTTTGTTCGAGGAAGCCAGTCATGCCATTTTGGAAATGGGCGTTAGGATACCGGAACAGCTTACTGTGGTTGCGAATGCAAATCATGGACTGCTAAAGCCTGTGGCGTTCCCCGTGGCGCTCTATGAAATTGATCCTGAAGAGTTTGCCCAGTCTCTCTCTGAAATGATATGCACGCTAATCACAGGCGCCAAACCGGAATCCCGGGTGGTCAGAATACCATACACACTCCACGTAGAGGATCAAACTGGAGCGTTCGTCTCACAAGATGCGACCGGTGTGGCCTATCAATCCCGCATAACCGAATCTGCAGGAGGACCGCCATGAAGGGAAAACGTGAGATGCTTGTTATCCAAAGAATCCTGACAGCAACGGTGATATCTCTTTTTCTCGTGGCGAAAAGTCGTGCCGACATTTTTTACGTGGCCACAAATGGCACTCATGACATCACCAACCGTTTCAACACTTGGGAACGCGCAGCAACAAATATTCATGACGCCGTTGCTCTGGTATCGAATGACACAGATATGATCCTGGTAAGCAACGGAACATATGTGGTCACCAACACTCTGGTTTTCACAAACACCGCCTTATTACGCGGAGTCAATGGCCCGTCGAACACGATCCTGCACGTGCGACACACTGGATATGGAATCAAGGCAGATCGCGCAATGACTCTGGAGGGGATCACCCTATGTTGCGCAACCGGCTGGCGGGCCGTGGCCTTTTACACCCAATGGGCGGGGCCAGTGATATCCAATTGCGTCATCAAGAACTCCTTTGCAGGCGCGCACGGCTACAGGTTGAGTATCTATGACACAATAATCGAAAACTGTAATGGTTTTGAATCGGTTGGCTTCAAGATTTCATCAGCCACAGCGGCGCAACGCGTGGAAAACGTGACTGTCCGCAATTGTAATGCTTCCTACCAGTCCACCGCTTACGTTAACGGTCCAGCGACGGTAAGTCGCTGCAGATTTATCGGCAATTCTGCTGGCAACTATGGTGGAGGAATACGACTGGCGGGCAGCGCCAAACTCGAAAATAGCCTCGTGGTATCTAATAATATAACCGGTCTGGGCGGTGGAATTTATCTTGGCCCGGAAGGGGCTTTTGTCATCAACTGCACAGTGGCGGACAATTCGGCTGGCAATCAGGGAGGAGGCATTTACAATTTTGTTGGCGAATCGGGAGCCGTCAGCAATACAATCATTTTCAACAATACCGCGGGCACCAGCGGCAATAATTTCTACGGCAGCGTGGCGTCGGTGGGATACTCCTGCAGCCCTGATTTGACGCCTGGTATCAATGGCAACATTACCGACGAACCACTCTTTGCGGACGGCTATCATCTTTCTTCTAACTCTCCCTGTATTGACTCTGGCATTGCCATTTCCGGTCTGACCGTTGATCTTGACGGCAATCTAAGGCCACAAAACGGTGACGGAAGCGGCGGCGCGCAATACGACATGGGGTGCTTCGAAGCGCCGGACCGTCCGCCTCCGCCATTTGGGGTGACATTTACCGGCAGTCCGCGTTCAGGGATTGTGCCTGTGGATGTGGTTTTTACCGCTTCAGCTGTTGGTTCAAACATCGTCATCACCTGGTACGGCTGGGATTTTGACAACGATGGAGCTTTTGACCGTACCGGCCCGGGATTAGGGGTGGTCACAAACACCTTTGTGACATCGGGGTTATATTCTGTGAAACTTGTTGTGACCAATGAAATCAACGAAACTGCTTCGTTTACAAGATCAGATTACGTTTCAGCATTCGCATCTAACATTTTCGTGTCGGGCGACGGAACCTCAGTTTCTCCCTACGATACTTGGGCAAAAGCAGCCACCAATCTCCACCATGCGGTTGCTGTTGCGCCATCAGGTTGTGTGATCAGAGTGACAAACGGCGTATACTTCGCAACCGGCAGACTTGATCTGGCGGGAGTTATGCTTGTGGGGGAAAACGGCGCCGACGCAACCGTCATAAGGCGCGACACAAATTTCGGAGCCTTCGGCATCTTCAAGCTGAGTGGCGGAGCCGCACTGAGAGGCGTTACTTTGGCGGACGGCGACAGCCCATCCTCAGGAGGCGGCGTTGATATTGTCGACGGCGCGGTCTATGATTGCATCATCACAAACTGCAGAACATCCGCAAACAATTCTGCTCACGGCGGAGGGGGCATTCGCCTGCGATCCGGCACTGTTACCAACACGCTTTTGGTGAACTGCTCGGCATCGGGGGCAGACGCCGGCGCAGGCGTGAGAATGTCGTCAGGTCTCCTAAGCGAATGTCAGCTCAAAAACTGCAATCATGGGGGTAACGATGGCCAGGGCGGAGGGATTTGGATGGATGGCGGTGTTGCAAGCAACTGCGTGATTGAAGGATGTGCTGCCACGTATGGCGGTGGCATCTACGCAACAGGAGGTTTTGTCGTTGACAGCGCCGTGCGGAGTTGTGTGTCTATGGTTTACGCCCCAGTTTATCTGCGAAATTCGGGCACTGTAATGGACCGATGTCAAGTTGTCGCAAACTCGGCTACGTGGTCCAGCGGTGGCGGCGTGTCTCTAGTCAGCTATGCCCGTCTCGCAAATAGCCTCATCGTTTCAAACAAGGCACCCAATGGTTCGTATGGATACGGCGGCGGCGTCTATATTGACAGCTGGGGCGGACATGGCGGGTCTGTAATCAACTGTACTATAGCCCATAACTTGGCTGGGTCAGTTGGAGGCGGAATCTGTGTTGCTGCTGGCGCAAAAGGCATGGTCACCAACTGCATCATTTTCCACAATGCAGCGACTAACAGCGGCAACAATTTGTACGGCGACACCTCTTCAGTGGGCTACTCTTGCAGTCCGGATCTGACTCCCGGCGTCAATGGAAACATCACAAATGATCCACACTTTGCGGACAGCGCGAACGGCAACTACCGCCTGCGCAAAATTTCTCCCTGCCTCAATGCAGGATTCACCTTGTCAGAAATGACAGGATGGCTGGACCTTGATAAAGACAAACGGGTCAACGGCTCTGCCGTTGACATGGGAGCTTATGAGAGTCGTCCCGCGGGCGGGACTGTCTTTGTAGTTCATTAGCCGACAGTTCGCTGCGCTCCTTCCTTTGTGTTTCCAAAACCTCGACAGCGAAAACGCCGCGGGCGAGGGATATATTCCTTGCCTTATGCGGCATTTGATGTAGAATAGCGATGTTTTTTTTTAGGATTGAAGGGAGGAGAATGTGAAATCGTTGAAGGGGACGAAGACCGAGAAGAATCTGCACGAGGCGTTTGCCGGCGAATCTATGGCCAGGAACAAGTACACTTTCTTTGCGTCCGTGGCCAAGAAGGAGGGATACGAGCAGATTGCAGCCATTTTCCTGGACACTGCCGAAAACGAGAAGGAGCATGCAAAACTTCATTTTAAATATTTGAGGGGAATCGGGAATACCGCGTCTAACCTTCGCGACGCTATGAACGGCGAGAATTACGAGACCACGGAAATGTATCCACGTATGGCCAAAGAGGCTCGTGAAGAGGGCTTTGACGAGATAGCCGAGACATTTGAAGGGATTGCCAAGGTTGAAGCTACGCATCGTGAGCGATACCGGAAGCTGCTGGCCAGTGTCGAGGCTGACGGCGTGTTCAGGAAGGACAAGCCGGTCAAGTGGCACTGCAGAAACTGCGGCTATATTCACAAATCTTCTTCAGCGCCAAAGCAATGTCCGGTGTGCAAGCATCCTCAGGCGTTTTTTGAGCTTGCTGAGGAGAACTACTGAAATAACAAATCTGCGCTTGCGGCCCAACGACGACGGAGCCCTTTTCGAGTAGTTTACTCTTGTGGCTGGTCTGTCGCCGAATGCATAGTGCCGGCATTCACTTATAGTGACTAGTTGTCCGATGTGAGTTCTCAGACCTGATGTGTTGTGTTGCTGGTCGTCCGGGAGAGAGTTTCGACTTTCTGCAGACGCTCGGCCATTTTCTTCAACAGTGCAAGAACAGCCGATGGGTTTTCATGCAGTATTGCTTCAAAGCTCGTCTTTGAAATGACGACCAGTGTGGCTCCGTCGCTGCCTGCTGTAGCGGAAGTTGTGCGCACTGCGTCAAGCAACATGGCCATTTCTCCGAAGTATTCTCCGCCGGAGATCGTTGCGATATTGAGGCCATTCCGGCTAAGGATGACTTGACCATCCATCACATAATACATGGCATCGGCGTCGCGATCGCCTTCAGAGAAGATGCGTTCGCAAGGTTCGTATCTCTCCGTGTAGCGTTCAATAAGGACGCGTGGGATACGGTTTGTCGGCAGAGAAAACAGCTTTCCCAGTACCAGGACGTCACGTCTGGATATGTTTGCCATGATTTCGGTGCCGAAGAGTATCGCGATTGCTGAATAATATACCCATACAAAGAGAAGGAATATTGTCTTGAGGGAGCCGAACACCACTCCAAGATTGGGGTTGTATCTCAGTATCCATGAGAAGAGAGGGCCCATGGCCCACAGCATACACGACGTCAGGACGCTTCCTGAAATCATATTACGCAGCTTCAGTCTTACAGGCACGAGAATACGATACACAATCAGGAAACCTAGAGGGAGGCCGACTACGGCTGACGCTCTGTATATTGAGGACATTGCAAAAGCAACGCCAGAGGGAAGTGATGGGAGGACACTGACGAATGCAAGTCTGAAAATTACTCCAGTGCCTAGAAGCGCAAGAAGCACCATAACGGCTGAAACATCGAGCATCAAGCCTCGCAAGAAAGCCATGGTTTTCCTCGGCCTGAATATTGCGTTGAACGCGTTACGTATTCCGGATGCCAGCGGAGTGGCAGACCAAAGGAGTATTGCAAGCGTGAGGAGTCCCCATGTTCGCCGCACCGAAAGAGCAAAGAGCTCTCTCAGGATGAATTGGAATGAGACAGGAGTTGCATTGTCCGTCATTGAGCCCAGGAGTTCCACGGCGGTTTCGGACGATCGAACAATATGAGTCACGACAAGTATCTCAAGGAAAAGGAGGGGGATGAGCGAAAGAAATGCGTAAAAAGCAAGCGCGGCCGCTCGATCGAACCCGTTGATCCGCATGAATCCTGCAGCGGACTCCCTGAAGATCAGGCCACAGGTGGCTGAAAGACGCGTGAATTTTGACTTGTAGCCATTCATCAAGTGCGCCGTTGATCCGTAACAGCATGCCTGTGGTTAACGTAGCAGCCTCTTGACGCCTTTGCAAATCTTCCTGCTGTCGGGGAGGATCTCCTTCTCAAAAAGCCCGTTGGGTAAGAATAAACCCGGATTCTGCTGTTGAGACGGCGCCACCGACAATGCGCGAAA
>CALETX010000292.1 GCA_937920455.1 uncultured bacterium | reverse complement strand
AATAACGTTGTCGTCGCCAGCGCACACTTTACAAAGTCTTGTGGTAGGGGACGGAAACTGTGGAATATATAACGGTATTTCAATGAATACGCGTTTTGGGGTGTACGAGTGTGTCATTAGCAACAACACCAGCCACGGAATCCTTATCAACGGGACGAAATGCGCTCTAAGCGCCAGGAATTGCCTTATTATTGGCAACGGCGGCGACGGCATTTACATGAATTACCTTACGGTTGGTGTTCATGTTCGAAACTGCATCATTACGGGCAACGGCGGCTATGGCCTCAGACAGAATCCTAGCAACAGCCACAACTGGATGACTGTGGCATATTCGGATCTTTACGGGAATGGCCTGGGCGCGATCGGCACGCGTGTGACGGATGACAAGGTTAATGTGGGCACGGGAGTTCTCAGTTGTGAGCCGCGCTTTGCCGGTGCGGGTGACTTTCGGCTTTCCTCCGCATCCCCATGTGTGGACCGCGGGCAGGACCTGTTTTCGGTGGGTGTTACGGTGGATGTTTTGGGTCGGGCCCGGCTCGGTAGATTTGACATGGGCTGCCTGGAATCATCGTATGGAGCGCCGGCGCTGCTGCCGGCTGCCTACGTTGACGCGGCAGTGTCGGACGATTTGGGAGATGGATCCAGTTGGGCCACCGCCAAAAAGACCATAGGCTCCGGCCTAGCGGCAACAGCGCCGGGAGGAACCTGTTACGTCGCAAGCGGAGCATATGATGAACAAATATTCATGCCATCGAATGTCACTTTGATGGGCACAAACAAGGTCACTGTTGTGGCAAGGTGTACAAACACTTTCCACAACGTCACTATGGCCGAGAACGAGTCGGTGGTGCGGGGTCTCACCACTAGAGGGGGCGACAGGGGAGTGGACATAACCGGCGATCGCGCCGCCGTCGGCGATTGTGTTTTAGCCGGCCACTCATACGGCTTGAGCCAGCAAAGCCAGCGAACAATCGTGGAAAGATGTATTATAACGAACAATAACATCTGCGGAGTTCGTGTATGGTTTGGAGGAGCTGGTGGGTCTCCAGGCCTTTCTCTCTATAACTGCTTTATCGCTTTCAACAGCCAGGATGGCGTGTATGTGGAGCGGGACAACGGCGGTGCCAATTGGTTCCATGCCCTGAACTGTACGATCGTCAGCAATGGCTCGCACGGGTACCGGTACTACGGGTATAACTGCCAGAGTTACATCACAAACACTGTTATTGCATTTAATGGGGGATTCGCCACGCATTTCAGCGGCTGGGGCGGGCAGCAGAAGCCCACGATTGATTATTCGTGCATTTACGGAAACGCCAGTGGGACTTACTATACGGCTTCGGGATTGGTTCCGCCTGTGATCGGGCCTAACGTGTTGTCATCCGACCCGTTATTTGCTGCGCCGCCTTCTGATTGGTCCTTAGCTGAAGCTTCTCCCTGTATTGGAGCAGGGTTGGATCTTTCTGTGGGATGGGGCATAACAAATGATTTGAACGGCTCGCTTCGAACGAATGAGTATGACATTGGATGCTATGAATCCGGCTTTGCCCCGCCGCCCAGATACCATGCGGTATATATTGATGCTGCCAGACCGGATGACGCCGGCGCGGGCACGAATTGGGCTTCGGCGAAAAAGACTATTGGGGCTGGGCTTGCAATCGTGAGTCCGTCGGGAACATGCTGGTTGGCGGCTGGTACTTACAATGAAAATGTAAGTATACCGTCCGGTGTTTCCATATGGGGAACAAACAGACAGACTGTGGTCATTTCTGGGCTGAATGTGGTGGTAACTATGGCAGGTTCGAACGCTGTTCTGGGCGGCGTTACAGTGACGGGAGGCGCTCGCGGCGTTGGAATGGCTGGTCGTAATAACACTGTCCAAGACTGCATTATTCGCAATAATGTTGAAAGCGGCATTTATATTACGGCACCAGACAATATCGCTGCGGACTGTCTGCTTTTGAATAATCAATACGGCGTTTACGCGCCCGACTGGGGAGGACAGTATACGCTTGACCGGTGTATTGTGTGCAGCAACTCAAGCCATGGGGTTTACCAAAAGGGGGGTAATCCAGCCTCGCCCGGCGGTCGGTTGCGGAATTGCCTCATATTCCGCAATGGCGGCGACGGTTTTTCCTCTTATACAGACAACGGCCCATCTGACACATATCTGTATAACTGCACCATTGTAAGCAATGCTGGCAATGGCGTGTATGATAATTACCTCACTCGGTACCCCTATGCTGTCAACTGCATTATAGCGGGCAACGGACAGTACGGAATCAGACAGGCCAACAACGGACACTACACTTTCACTGTTCGAAGGTGCAATGTCTTCGGCAACGCTCGCGGGAATTTTTCGCATTTCGAAACCACCGGAAAGATAACGTTATATGACGGAAACATAAGCGCCGATCCGCTTTTCGTTGGGGCTGAAGACTGGCATCTTTCTTCTTCCTCGCCATGCAATGGCTGGGGCACAGATCTCTCTTCGTTCGGAGTTACGAATGATCTTGAGAAAATATCCAGAACAGCGCCTTTCGACATGGGATGTTACAGATCTTCGTGGCCTCAAGCATCAAAGTATTCGGAAGTGTTTGTGGATGCTTCGAAGGCTGACGATTGGGGAGCAGGTACAAACTGGTCAACTGCGAAACGAACGATTGGTTCCGGCCTTGCCATAACCGCCACCGGCGGCATGTGTCGTGCTGCGGCAGGGGTCTATTCGGACACCATAATTCTGCCCGGCCTTGTTATGTTCAAGGGCGCCGGACCTGAAACAATTGTCACAAGTTCGTGGTACGTTGCGGCCTGCCCTGAAACGAACAGCGCAATTTCCAACGTGCAGCTTCTGGGGGGAATTTACGGCGTGTTTGCATCGAGCAACGGCCACGTGATTGAACAGTGCAGAATTCTCAGCAATTCGGTGGGAGTTTATTTTACTGCCCCGACCTACTCTGGAGCAAGGTTGATCGCCAGCAAGTGCGAGATTGTCAGCAATACCTCGCATGGCGTTTACGCGAACCAGGGAGTGCTGACGTTTGAAAACTGTTTAATAGCGAAGAACGGTGGAGACGGAATACAGCAGTATTCAGACAATGCAGGGAAAAGCACATACTTCATTTATTGCACTTTTGCAGATAACGGAAGCGATGGTTATGAGCATACGCACAACCTGCAATATCCCGTTTATGTAACGAACTCGGTCTTTAGCCGAAACGCCGGCTACGGATACAAGCGATCAGCCACCCCATCGTATGTACACGGGCTCTCATATTCTTGTATTGCCAGCAACGGCACTGCCGAGATTTACGGGGCGAACATCACGATTGGATCTGGCGTCATCACCAACCAGAGCCCATATTTTGCCGGTGGTTCCTATCAGTTGACGGAAAACTCTCCTTGTATTGACTCAGGGATTGACGTGGGCATTGGGTACGACCTGGCCGGCCGGCCACGTCCGATTGTAGGGAGAAAGCCGCTTTCAGGATCGGGTTTCGACATGGGCTGCTTTGAATTCATGCCGCGTGCCAAGGGGACACTGTTTGTGGCGAGATAAGGACTATTCTTACGGAGATAAGCTAACAAGGTCGCGCATCCTGCGGGCAACAATGCCGGCGTTTCGTTGAGTGGGAATCCTTGACATGGGCTTATGCTTCTTTTGCCTGCTGAGTGGCCCTTGAATATCCTGGTTGGCTTATAAATACGGCCTTTATGCTCCACCTTTTGCTGTCAAAATAATCTGAACTTGCCCGCTATGTGCGGTCGGTATAATCTAATGCAAAAGTTTTTACGTGTGCTTTATACTGGTCAGACGGTAAACTGTCATTTCATCATGCCGGCTGCAAAACTTTATACTGAGCGGCGACCAAGACAATTGCTGGTTTTGAGATGTTTTACCGACTTATAGTGCTTACAGGCCGAAGGAAAGGCGAGCGTATTACCATCGGCGATGAACCGATAACAATCGGGAGAGACGCCAGATGCGAAATCTGGGTGGACGACGCTGATGTAGCGCTTCGCCATGCGCGGATCGAGGAGAAGGGCGACTCTCTTCGGATTCAGGATCTTGAATCCATGGGCAAGATTGTGGTGAACAACCACGAGGTATCCGAAGCCAAGCTCAAGCATGGCGATGTTGTCAGCATCGGTCGGACGAGATTTCTGGTAGAGGCTTGCGTCGAGGCTGAGGTTGCTCGCCATGATCTGATGACGTCGGTCAATAGGGGTGTAGTTGCTGTTGCATACCTCGCGGTTCCGATGGCATTTCTTGTGATAGTTGCGCTAATTGAGAATGTATGGTTGGGGATTGAATACAATGGCATCACGCCCTTTGTGCCTCAGGTTGCGCAGGCACCTTTGCCTGCTTCCAATACCCTTTCCATTGTGGAGCGACCATCTCTCACCACGACCAATACAGTGATCGCCGCTTCCAGGGTTGAGCAGCCAACGATATCGCCTGATACGGATCGACCTGAACATGTCGGCATTGCGACAAACGAAAAGATCGTAGACCGCGCACGCATTGTTTCTCCGACGCCTCCGAGGCGTACTGAACCCGTCAATGTTCGCAAGCCTCTGCAGGCTGGTGGAGAGCCTTCTATCCGTGCGCCCGAGACGGAGACCGGTAAACCGCTTCAAGTTGCGATGAGAAAGGAGACAAGACAAGCACGGATTTCACCCACCGCCCCAACAGCCGATGCTTCGACAGGGAGAGCGATCAAGCCGGTGCCGGATATTGCGGCTGGAGGTATGTTTAGCATTGAGGCCACGGAGCACACTCGTTTTCAAGAGAGCGACGATTTTGACGAGATGAGGGTGGTCGAGGTCCAATTGAAAAGCGCAGACAGTGTCCGGGAAGTTGCGTCCGACTCGATAAGAGTTGACATAACCTTCTTTGACATGGATGCAAGGACCGGCAGGATACTCCCCACGCGGGCCGTGGTCTCCAAGCCTGTCATAGATGGCTCTGCGCCTTGGAGGCCAGGCGAGACCAGAAAGGTTACTGGCTCATATGTGGTGCCGAAAGGATTCAGAGGGTCGGAAACAAATGCCGGGAGGAATGAACAGTTTTACGGATATGTTGTCAGGGTTTACTATAACGGTACGCTTCAAGACGAGGATGCCAGGCCCGTGAGTCTTATAAACTTTTTTGCTGGAGAGAGCAAAGATGGCGGGACCGCGGCACCGGCCGGACCTCGCGGCAGCAGCCGGGATAGCCAGGATGTTGAATCCAAGCCTTCCGGCAATGGCGGAGTTAACGGAGGGCCGGCATGAGAGATAAAATCTCGGCGTGTGTTCTCACTTTCAACGAGGAACGCAAGATAGAGAAATGCATCCGAAGTGTCCTGTGGTGCGACGAAATCGTTGTGATGGATAGTTTCAGCACGGACCGAACCTTGGAAATATGCCGACGCTACACCGAACGAGTGTATCAGCACGAGTGGCTGGGGTATGTCGGCCAACGAAATCTAATCAGGGATCTTGCAGAGCACCCGTGGATATTATTTCTGGATTCTGACGAGGAGGTTTCTCCGACCCTGCGCGACGAAATAATAGGAGAATTTGAACGCGGGGCCGGCGACTACGTGGGGTATGAGTTTCCCAGGCTTGTGTATTTCGTCGGAAAATGGATAAGACACGGCGAATGGTATCCAGATGTAAAACTCCGTCTGTTCAAGAAAGCCTACGGTCGGACCGAAGGGCAGGAGCCTCATGACAGGGTGATTGTGAGGGGTGCGGTCAAGCGGTTGAAGGGTCCCTTGTGGCAC
>CALETX010000291.1 GCA_937920455.1 uncultured bacterium | reverse complement strand
GACAGCCGTATTTAAACCCAGATTCTGCTGTTGAGATAACGCCACCGAAAATGCGCGAAAAGCAACATGTCTGCTGTCAATACATTAGAACGACGGCAGTCAAATGCGTTGCAGGTGGATGTTCACTTTTTGTGACGGGCCTGATTTTCTGAACCGCTCAACTGACAGCATGTTAAAAAGGTCTCTGTGGCATAAGAAGCAAAATCCGGGTTAAATAATCACACTGGCCTGAATGTTTGAAGATAGGGACGCTACACCTGCGCCTGCCCTTAGCATTTGGGGTCCTGAGACCGAACCTGAACTCTCCCGCCCTAATAAGTGAGGAATTCTCTGGCCGTCAGATCTGGTTGCCGGCCATCAACGATCTCCGTCCTGTGCATGACCAAAGACGTTACTGAAGGCTGACAGGTTGCTGAAAGCACTCGACCGTCAATCACCCGACCGACACGTCTTCCATGCCTTTCGGAGCGAGGAGTGAAGCCTTGCGCGGAAAGCGGGAGGAAGGACACGTGATCCGTCTTTGCGGTAGAGAGTGATAGTCTTGCGAATATTGTCCACAACAACGCGGCATGGATTGCACTTCTTCAAATGTCGTTCCATTTCCCTGCATACCGAAGGATCAATCTCTCCATCCACATATTCGTTGAGAACAGCCATCAACTCTTCGCATGTGGCTCCCTTAGTGTCTCCAACCCATCCAGCCGTTTTTTTTCTCCGCCTCTTCATTCACTCTATGCTCCCTTGTGTGCGCCCGCTTCCACTCGACGCCTCGGATCCCCAAACTCTCGGGTGAGTTTCTCCCGCAAAGCGAGCCTCGCCCTGAGCAGTCTCACCTTCACGTTGGCCTCACTGATGCCGAGCACTTCTGCCGTTTCGCGAACCGACAAGCCTTCCACATCTCTCAGCAAGAAAACCGCTCTGTGGTCGGGCGGTAAAGACATTATGGCCTGATCCAGATGCCGCCGGGTATCCGCGTCCATGGCAAGCTCATCCGGAGCGGCACGCCAGTCCGCTACATACCTCGGATGAGGATAGCCCTCGGTGCTGTCATCCTCGCCTCTTTTCTCGTCGAGGGACACTGACGCGCTGCCGCGCCGCTTGCGTAGAGTCTTCAAGGCCAGCCTCGTCGCAATGGCCGTCACCCACCGTCCGAAAGCATCTCCATCTTTCAGAAGATCAAGGTTTTTCAATGCAGCTATGAATGCCTCCTGCGTCACGTCCTGACCGTCTTCTACCGATGACGTAAGCCGACGCGCGAGGCCATAAATTGTCCGCTCGTGCCTCGTCACAAGCGCCTCGAAAGCCGCAAGATCGCCACCCCGTGCGAGCTTAACTAGATCGGCGTCTGATTGCTCCATAATCAACTCAGCTCTTGTTTCCGTTCAGAATGAAAATGCCACAGACGCTCCCCAAAGCCAATGGTCAGTGTCCATGCCTCTTTCAGACCACGCGTCGCGAACATCGGAATCAATCACGGACACAAATCGCGCCATTGGCGTGACGCTGATATTTTCGGAGAGAGACATTGGCAGCCACACAGATGCGGTGAAATCCGATAAAATGGCCTTGTGCGGCTTGAACTCAGACAGACCAGCCGACTCATTTGCAGGCAAGCCATAATAGCCATTGGCATAGGCCTCATCGCACGCGCTGACAGCAATCTTGAAGTCCAGGTCAACGCCCGCCACCTCATCGGTTCGCTTCTTCAGGCTGAAGCTATGCGCAAGACTGGCCGAGGCATAGTATCCATCAAACGAACTGAAGTCGTACCTCACCTCAAGCGACGGCAAAAGAAGAACATCAGCCACATACCGCACGTACACCTCGAAAGTATCATCCTTCGATGACGAGGGTGCGTCATGATAAATGTACGCAGCAAGGCCGGCGCACAGCAGATGAATGCCGCTCCCTGCAGATCCCTCCAGCGTCAGATCCACTCTGCTGTGACTCGACGAGTCGGGCACATCCGTGATGTCCCATGTGCCCCATGCTGAAAATGAGAAATTACTCGAAGCCATGGTCAACGACGGCTGAAAGCATGGCTCGTCGTTTATTTCCAGTCCCCTCCAAATATGCGAGCTCACGAACGAAAGGTCGAGCTCCGTTTCCACATCGAGTGTAACTCCGCTGGCCGCGCCGCACACAACATGAAACGCAGCCGCTACCATCATTGCGCGTGTCGCAAGCTTCATATTTCCTTTCCCTCCCCCGCCCAGAGACATGACGGATAAGTTCCGTTCGCCACAAGACGCCTGATTTCCTCCACAGCTTTCAGCTTGTCCTGCGGATAAGTGACGCCAAACCATCTTTCAGGCGTCGGCAGGACTTTCACAGAAGCGCACCCTCTGCAAATCAAAGCGTCCACAACCGTCGGAAGATAGAACTCAGCTTTGGTGTTCCCCCCATTCTCCCGCAAGAATTCCTCGAAATGGAAGTGAAGATAACGGAAAATGTCCGGTGTAAAAGCCCACATATTCATCGAAACGATCTCGTCGCCAGAAAACGTCTCGAAACCGCCCTCCTCCGTCGGACATCTTGCCCCGGAATCAGACTTCTCGATTCGCGTTTTCTCAATCACTCGAATAAGCGATCCGTCGCGCCCGACGCTGCAAACGCCTCGACATACCTCTCCGTGATTTGACAGGGTATTCCTTAGTCTAAAGCCGACCATTCCGTATCGGCCTGTTGTTGATTCACACGTGCGCAGGAATTCCGCCAATGCCACGAACGATAACCGCCCATAGAAATCATCGGCGTTTATCACGGCAAACGGGCCTCTCACCGCGCGCTCCGCCGCAAGCGTTGCATGTGCCGTCCCCCAGGGTTTCTTTCTATCGGCTGGGACTGCAAATCCTGCCGGAATGTCCGACATTTCCTGCAGCACATATTCTGTCGCTATATGATGTTCAAGCCGCGATCCTATCCTGCTTATGAAATCATCCCTAATGGCCCGGCTTACAACAAACACTACTTTTTCAAAACCCGCCCTGATCGCGTCGTAAACCGAATAATCAATGATGAGTTCACCGCAAGGGCCCATGGGGTCCATCTGTTTGAT
>CALETX010000290.1 GCA_937920455.1 uncultured bacterium | reverse complement strand
CTTTTCTGAGATCGGAGATCCGCAGGAACGATATGGCGGTTCCCCACTTGCAGTTTCTGGATTCCATGACGATCGCCCGCAGACTCATGCCTGACGCAAAACCCTGGGGGCTGGACGACGTGGCCAGGGTTTTGAAGGTGGAACCGATGAGGAAGCACAGGGGACTGGACGACTCAATGGTCGCGGCCCAGATCATCAGAGAGGCAATAACCCGTCTGCCCTCCGACTCCACTATAACTGACCTGATCCGGCTGGCTGGAGGAATACTTGCGCTGGATCAACCGGCTTCGGTGCATTCGTCGGAGCCAGAATCGCCGCCAGCTTCAAAGCCGCAGATTCCGCGCTGAGACGACGATATGAAGTCACACAGCTCAAGTATTTCCGGCTCATGCAGACGCGCCCGTATCTCCGCGAGGGCCTGCGAAACGTTCAGACCCGACCTGTACAAAATCCTGAACGCCTGTCGGATCTCATTCCTCGCGGCGATGCTCAATCCTGCGCGTCTCATGCCCACAACATTCACCGCGCCCACCATGTTGCTCACAAGCGGCCGGACGGTGAAAAACGGGGGAACATCTTTTGACACCCCGGATCCGCCCCCCATCATTGCCACTCTGCCTATTCTGACAAACTGGTGCACAAGACAGTTCCCGCTGATGAATACCCTGTCTCCAACATGAACATAGCCGGCCAACAGAGCGCCGTTGGCAAGAATGACTTTTGAGCCCAATTTGGCGTTGTGCCCGACATGGCTGTTGGCCATTAAAAAGCATTGCTCGCCTACCTCGGTGGCTGATCCTTCCTTCGTTCCCCTGTGTATCGTGACGCCCTCTCTGATCACGCAGCCGGCCCCAATTTTTACGAAGGAGACTCCTCCGGAGAATCCCAAATCCTGCGGTAAATCGCCGATCACCGCGCCGGCATGCAACCGGCAGCCAGGTCCTATAGTCGTGTGGCGGTGAATGACAACGTGGGGGCCAATGACGCATCCGTCCCCGATCTGCGTGTCAGGCGCAATGTAGGAAAAAGGCCCGACCACCACGTCCCGGCCCAAAACCGCGCCTTCCTCCACAACCGCCCTCGGATCTATCAGGCATCTTGTGCTCATGAAAAGGTCACCACTCCATTCTCCCTCATGCTGAAGAATTCAGACGTTCCACGGGGCGGAGACTTGCCAAGTATCACGTGATCCAGCACGCGGATATCAACAATCCTGCCAGCTTCCAGCAATTGACGCGTGGTCGCAATGTCTTCGGCGGATGGCGTCGGATCGCCTGATGGATGGTTGTGAGCAAGCATAACTGCCGCAGCTCCACGGCGTATGGCCTCCTGAAAAACTTCGCGAGGATGAACCAGACTGGCGTCCAGCAGGCCGGCAGAAATGCGCTCCGGTCGTCCCTTGAGCCGGTTCTTTGTATCCAGAATGAGAACCCAGAAGTGTTCCCTGTCCAGAAACATCACTTCGCTCCTTAGAACGGCTGCAACATCAGATGGTTCTCTTATCTGGCGTCGCCACGGATCAGTATCCTCGCTGATTCGCCTAGCAATTTCCATCGCCGCCGCAAGCACCTGCGCTTTCACTCTGCCCACGCCCCGGCGGGCCGCGAGTTCGTCCACAGAACACTGAGCCAGGGCGGAAAGCGAACCATAGTCGCGAAGGAGGGATCGCGCCACATCCACCACGCTCAAGCCGCGAACTCCGCTGCGCAGAAGTATTGCCAGAAGAGCGTCATCCGGGACTCCCCTGGGTCCTGCCTTTTCCATTTCCTCGCGCGGTCTGAGACATGAAGGCATGTCTCTCACACGTCCCAGAGAGGATCCTGCAGGCTCGCGTTTCCTGCTGCTCTGGGCGTGGCTGTTCATGGCGCTATCGGCGTAGGTCCAAGCAGGCGCCATTGTTCAAGCACTCTCCTGCTTATTTCAGCAACGCTCATCTTCAAATCTATCTCAATCCACTCCACGTTCGCCTGATGCCGAAACCATGTGATTTGACGTTTCGCGAACTGCAGCGTGCGCTGTATGGTGCGTTCAATGGCTTTCTCTTTGCCGCAACGACCCTCGATGTGATCTATGGCCTCCGCGTAGCCTATTGCCTGCCGCGCGGTCCTCGAAAGCCCCCTTGGATCATCCATCAGCCTCCTCACCTCATCAAGCAGTCCTTTCTCGTACATACCGTACACCCGCTCCGTTATCCTTTTTCGAAGCTGGTCCCGAGGCAGGACAAGTCCAACGAGGGGACGCCGCTCCGAGGGCTTTCCCCATCTGGCTATCTTCTGAAGTTGCGGCTGACACTCCGCCTCGATTGCCCTGATAAGACGACGCGGATTTTTCCTGTCCCTGAGCTGCTCCAATCGGTGAGGCGCAATCTGCCTCAGGATTCTCTGAAGGCCTTCAATCCCGTCGCTTTCAAGAATCTTTTCAAGCTCGGCCCTCTGCGCAGGGTCCGGACCAGGGCCACCGCTCAGACCGTCGGTCAGGCTCTTTATATAGAGGCCGCTTCCCCCGCCAACGACGGTCTTCCGTTTGCGTTCGGCATTACGCTGCAACACTGCCGCGGCATAGCGTCTGTACTGCCACACACTGAAGTTCTGGTCGGGCGTGGTGATGTCCACTCCGTAATGCCGCACCCTCGCGCGCTCGGCTCTGGTGGGCTTTGCGGTTCCGATGTCCATTCCCATATACACGACCATCGAATCGGCAGAGAGCACATCATAACCGTGGCGCTCGGCTATCCATTGCGCCACCGCGCTCTTGCCGACTGCCGTCGGACCAACCAGAAAATAAGCTGACACAACAGGAGCCTCGCTCATCATACTTTCTCACCGGCATCAGGGGACTGCTCTTTGCAGCGGGTCTGTCGCCACGAAACTATACAGTGCCCCGCAACATACAAAACCACACCACAGCATATGGCGCTGTCCGCCACATTGAAAGAAGGAAAGTGATACTGACCCCAGTGGAAATCCAGGAAATCAACAACCGACCCATGCCGCAATCTATCCGCCAGGTTCCCCGCGATACCTCCCAGCATGAGACCGGCCGCAACACGCCCATAGACGCACTCCCCCATCCAGCGCCTCCAGAATACGGCCAGAAGAACCAGCACAAGAGCTGCAAGAGCCGCCAGCGCCGGATTGCCGCCTTGAAACATCCCAAATGCCGCGCCCGTGTTCCGTATGTGCACCACATCAAAAAAACCCGGCCAGACTGCTACTCGACCGCCAAGCGGAAGATGTTTCTGCAGGACCACCTTCACGGCTTGATCAACCGCCGATACTGCAATACTTAACCAAACCAGCAGCATTGCCGGTCACATGGTGGTATCCGGAGACAAGGGACGATACTTGGTCTTTCCCTTCTCGTTCTCGGCCTGACAGTCTCTGCAAAGCTTGACAAATGGCAGGGCCTTCAGGCGAGCCTTGTCTATCACGGCGTTGCACATCTCGCACAGACCGTAGGTATTCTCTTCCAGCTTCCTGAGCGCCTCGTCAATGTCCAGAATCACATCCCTCCCGCTGCTCACGAGATTCAGACTGAGTTGGCGGTCGAAGGCATCCGTGCCGTCTTCAACAGTGTTGTCAACGGGCTCACGCGTCAACGAGTCGTCTTTCAGAGCGTTGATCTGCCTGGCAAGGCGCTCGCGCAGATCGAGAAGCATTTTCCGAAGGGCCTTCTTCTCACTTGCTGAAAGCTTGCCAGCCGCTGTACCGGAAGAGACTCGTTTCGAAACATTCCGCGTCACCGCCGTGCCGTTCTTGTGCTCCTTCCGACTGCTTGTGTTAGCCTTTTTGAGAGCCATAGGACTTGTTTCCCCCCTCTACCATAAACTTTGCCATCTTCTTCATCAGGAAGTTGGTTACTGTATCCGCGGAAATCACAACTGTCAATCAGTGATGGACAGATTCTCCGCGCCAGTGTTGTTGACGTCCTCCGCCAAGCCATCCCCCCTTGCCCACCGCACAATATCTTCACCAAGCGGTTCGACAGCCAGAACACGCCACCGTCGCTCATTTCCATCGCTGTCCGGCAACACAACCTCCTCGCCGGGACGGCGCCCCTCAAGTCTCAAAGCGAGAGCGCTCCTGCATGATATGATCCCCCGCTCCTCATCGCCGTCCCACTCTCCCAGAATAACACACGTCTTATGCCTGCCTTCCGAATCTGAAAGCTTCACACAGACACCGATGCCAGCGCAATCGGCGGGGAACCCTGAAAAGTCAGTCGGCACAACTTCTTGCAGATCTCTCTCCATCTCCTCCTGTCTCTTCATCAGCAGCCTTTGATGCTCCTTGGCAAACTTGTACTCGGCATTCTCCCTGAGGTCTCCGTAACTCCGCGCTACAGCTATTTCACGACTGTTCGCAGGTATCTCCACCTCGACAAGCTTTTTCAGAGCGGCTTGGCGCTGGCGAAAACTACGCCATGAGGTTACGCGCCTAGCAGCTTGCGGCGCCTTGTTCGTGGCCGGCGACGATACAGCATCCACCAGCTCCGGATATGCTCTGATGATTCTTGCCATAATTGAACGCTGAACCGCGGGATCCCA
>CALETX010000289.1 GCA_937920455.1 uncultured bacterium | reverse complement strand
GTGACCAATCTTGCGCAGGATGTGGTGAGTGACAGGGCGCGTATCCTGACCAGGCCAACCACTCTTGCCTTCGGCTCGACAAACACGTTCCTCTACAAGACGAGGCCGGGGTATGGAGCATCGGTGGTGACACTCCGGGTGCTGAGGGAGGATCAGACCGAGGTTCTTTCGACGACCATGGCGGAGATTTCTCCAGGCCTGGGAATATACGAGCAGACGCTTGTGGCAGACTGGGGTACGAACTCTTTCATCATTTCCTGCGCCGATCCATTGGCTTCCGACAGCATGATCGTGACAGTCACAGCGGGCGGGCCGCTGGAGTCGGTTCCGGGAATGATTCAGGCCGTTGCTCTGCAGCTTGAGAGCGTGGAGAGCCAGGTCACAAACATAACCAGGATCGTTCAGGGAATGGGTGGAGTTGATCTGAGCGGTGTCATGAGCGGCATAGATGCTATCAGAGCCGACATCGCGGGAATAGGCGAGACAGATTTGTCGGCTCTTGACCGGATGGTCGGCGAGATGGGCACCGTGGCTGACGACGCTTCGCGCAACACGTTCTTCGGCCGGCTGGCCAGGCTGGAGCGCATGATTTCAAGCGCAGGTGGCTCGGCAGCCGACGCGGCGAAAAAGGCTCAGACTGCCAAGACCGAGGCGGCCAACGCGGCAAGCGGAATCCAGGGGTTGAAGGCGGAGATAGCTAAAGGCGATGTTCAGGCGGCGCTTGCGAGGCTTGACGAGATAAAGAGCGCTCTCGCCGCGGCCCAGAAACAGGTTGACGAAATACCGCAGGTGGTGCGGTTGGGAACGCTCTATGATCAGCTCAGGTATATGGCCGAACGGATTGAGGAGCTGGCGAAGAGCGGAGGATGGGAGTATCTGGTGAATCTTGAAGAGCCGGCGGAGGGAGAGGGCAAGGGAGTGGCCGAGGACGCCATCATGGTATTGAATCGCAATATGGAAGAGGTACGCGGATCGCTTTCGTTTATGCAGAAGCTGATGGACAAGATGGTGTACGAGCCGGTGGTCACCGAGCAGCTCCTTGCAGCGCCGTGACATCGGGTTGGCTTCGGGCATTTTCCTCATTGCCAAGCCGACGTTGGCTGGTATGCTCCCTATTGCATGATTCCCGGCGTTGATACAGGATCGCGTCCGGTTTACAGACCGGTTTCTCTTGTTATGGCGATCTGCCTTGTTGTGGTCGCGCTGTCCGCACGCGGAGAAAAGGTGTTGCTTAAGATACGGGCTGGCAATCCCATCGAGAGTACCCAACGAGTGAAAATTCATTCAGTGCTGCCTGCGGGTCTGACCAGCAACGACATAATCAATGCGGACGGGCTGGACGTTGGTTACGACGTAAAGACCGGATCATATTATCTCCACAAAGAAATAGACCTGCAACCGAAAGAAATAAGGATCTTCAACGTTGAACTAAAAGATGTGTGGCTGATTCCGCCCGAGACTATTGCTCTTATAAAACGCCGGGCGTCGGAGATGGAGGCGCTGCTTGCCTCGAAGCCAGGGGGGGATGCGGCTGCTGCGCGCGCGCTGCGGGAAGAGATTGAGAAGAATACGGCTCTTATCGAATCCTCTCAGGCTGCTTGTGCCTTGAAGCCGGGTGAGAAAATAGAAAGCCACATAAAGGCATACGAAGCGAATCTCGGCACATTGCGGAGGGTCAAGGAGGCTGTTGGGAAGCTTGAGAACATGGTACTTGCGGCGGGGATTGACCCCGGAGGAGAGCTGATTGGCGAAGTTCGTGGATGGTCGGCCCCCAGGAGGGACACGGAAATTCCTCCAGAGTCCTCCAGACCGCTCATTGTCAGAATCACTGTTCGGAATGTTTCACCAACCGAGGCGCGCAGGTTGACGATCCGGCGTGATCTGCCGGCTGAGCTGAGATTGGATGATATTCTCGATGCAGGAGAACTTGAGGCGAGGCGGGATCCGACGACTGGATTGTGTTATGTCTACAAGGAGAACGTTGACATTCCGCCGAACGAGTCGGTCAGTTACGACGTGTTGGTGCGAGACAGGTGGAATGTTAACGGACCGCGGATAGCGGCGGTGAAGGAATCGGCGATGGCGTTGCTCACAGTTGCCAGCGCGGCCGGCAAGTATCCTTCGGTAATCGAGACGTTACGACGGATCATTGCCGACTTGGAAGAGCTGGAGGCTGAGAAAGGGCCGACCGAACTGAACGAGCAATATGTTGATTTTTACCGGCGGCAGGCCAGACGGATTGACGAACTGGAGACGCAGATTATGCGGATTGAGGCCGCCCTCAAGCCGAAGCCGAAGACTGCCAAGCTCGGCTTTGCCGGAAAGCCGCCCAGTGAAAAAACCACATGGCGTATCATCTACATCATTCTGGTTTTTCTCGGTATTTTCAGTTTTCTTTTCTTCATTCGATGGTATGGCCGGGGGCCAGACGAGAAGGTACCGAGGTCCGGCGAGGACGCAGGACGGATGTAGTTGTCACAGGAGGAGCATAGATGGCGCTGAAGGTGGACTTCATCAAGCTGAAGGAGCACGGAACAGTGGCGGAGATCCGGCAGGACGTGGTTCATGTGACGGGTCTCACCAACTGCATGAACGGCCAGCTTGTTCACATAGCGAACGGGGCGGCGCGGGGGGTGATTGTCGGGTTCGATCCGGATTATGTCCTGGTTCTTTTGGTGGATCAGACCGGGCCTGTAAAGCCTGGCGACGAGGTTGTTACGACGCTTGACGAGTACCGGGTGCCGGTGGGTGACGCGTATCTCGGCCGGCGCGTAGACGCGCTGGGCCATCCAACCGACAACGGTGGTCCGATTCGCTGTTCGAGGACCTATCCGATATTCGGCAAGGCGCCGTCTGTGCTCGAAAGGATTCCCCTTACGGAGGTGTTGCAGACGGGAACCAAGATCATAGACATGATGAAGCCGGTGGGCAAGGGTCAGAGGATGCTGATCATTGGCGATCGAATGACAGGCAAGACGACGGTTGGTGTTGACGCGATTCTTAACCAGAAGGGCAAAGACGTTATTTGCGTGTATTGCTGCATAGGGAAGGCGGAGTCGGCGTTGGCGAAGGTGATCGAGGCATTTGACGCGGCCGATGCCTGGCCATACACGGTGGTGGTGGCGGCGCTTGCATCAGATCCGATGGGGCAGCAGTATCTGGTGCCGTATGTAGCCACGAGCATTGGCGAGTATTTCATGTATGAAAAGAAGGGCCATGTGCTGGTGGTTTTTGATGACTTCACCAAACACGCTTGGGCGTACCGGCAGATTTCTCTCTTGTTGGAGAGAGCCCCGGGGCGCGACGCATATCCGGGTGATATCTTCTACATTCATTCGCAGCTTGTGGAGCGCGCCTGCAAACTTAACCAGGCGCGCGGTGGAGGCTCCATGACGCACCTGCCGATCGTTGAAACACAGCAGGGCGATGTGGCCGGCTATATTCCGTCTAATATCATTTCGATGACTGACGGGCAGATATATATGAGTGCGCTGCTGTTCAGCGAAGGCTTCAAGCCGGCGATAGACATGGGGCTTTCGGTGTCTCGTATCGGCAACAGGGTGCAATGGCCGGCGATCAAGAAGATGACCGGTATGCTGCAGCTTGAATTTGTTAGGTACAAGGAACTGGAGCGGCTTACCCGCATAAAGGCCGGCGTATCGGCGGATGTAGAGAAAAGGCTCAAGCGTGGCAAGATCCTTGAAGAAATCCTCAAGCAGGACGCCAACGCGCCCGTTCCTATGGAGGATCAGGTCATTACGCTTTATGCTCTTCAGCGTGGTTTCTTCGAGGGAATAGAACCGTCGGAAGTGCGTTCCAGTCTCAGCACCCTCATAGCCGAGGTCAGAAGGAACCGGCCGGATGTGATTGCGGAATTGATTCGGACCCAGCAGCTCACGGATGTTGTCAAGGAGGGACTGGATGAGCAGCTTGAAAAGCTCCGCGGTGCCCCTGTTCAAGCTTAAGGTTCAGGAAAGGGGCAGGATCAGGGATATCAAGGAGATTATCTGCCGCGTGCAGGGACTTCCTACCTGCCTGAACGGTCAGCTTGTGGATCTTGGCGACGGCGTCAAGGGAATCATTATGGGCTTCGACGAGGAGGACGTGCTGGTGCTGATTCTCGGAGACTCCTCGAGGTTGCGCCTGGGCAAGGAGATAACCGGCATCAGCGAACCGTTCAGGATTCCGGTCGGGGAACGGTTTTTGGGCAGAATGGTGACGGCGCTTGGGGAGCCGTGTGATCAGGCCGGCGAGCTTATAGCCGACGATCATCGTCCTATTTTCCGGGATTCACCGCCGATTGTGCACCGCGCCCCGGTGGACGAATTTCTACAGACGGGCACAAAGATAGTTGATATTTTTGTGCCGCTGGCCAAGGGGCAGAGGCTGTTGATTTTGGGCGACCGCATGACGGGTAAAACGGCGATCGCGGTTGATGCGATGCTCAATCAGCGGGACAAGAATGTGGTTTGCATATACTGCGCCGTCGGGAAGTCGCTTGCTGCGGTGGAGAAGGTGATGACTGCTCTGAAGGAAGGATCGGCTCTTGGCTATACTATTATGGTGATGGCTACCGACGCGGCGCCCGTGGGCGAGCAATATCTGGCGCCGTTTTCGGCGGCGGCGATGGGTGACTATTTCGCATCTAAGGGACGGGATGTGCTTGTGGTTTTCGACGACCTGACGAAGCATGCCTGGGCCTACCGCCAGCTTTCGCTTCTGCTGGAGAGGCCGCCGGGCCGTGAGGCGTATCCGGGCGACATTTTCTATGTTCAGACGCAGCTCATGGAGCAGGCGGGGCGATTCAACAAGGAGCGCGGCGGAGGCTCGCTGACGTTTCTGGGGATTGCCGAGACCCAGCAGGGCGACCTGACAGGATATATTCCGTCGAATCTAGCCTCAATGTGCGACGGTCAGATATGCCTCAACAGTACGATGTTTGCCGAAGGATTCAGGCCGGCAGTTGATATTGCGCTTTCGCTTTCGATCATCGGCGGAAGGGTTCAGCCGCCGTTGATCAAGAGGCTCAGCAAGACGCTGCGCGCTGATTTTGCGCGTTACACGGAGGTTGTGAAGCTCAGCAAGCTGCAGTCAGGTCTTTCCGGAGAGGCTGCGCGCATAGTGCGGAGAGGCGAGGCGATCATATCTGTGCTGCGGCAGGCGCAGTACGCTCCAGTAAGCGTGGAAGAGGAGATTCTTCTTCTGTATGCGCTGCACAAGGGGCTGCTCGCCGAGCTTGACGAGCCACAGCGTGCCGTGTTCCGTAAAGAAATTTGCGCGTTTGCTGCCGCGAAGGATTCCGGGCTGATCGAGACGCTGGCCGCGACGGCGGAACTTTCAACAGATATCGAGTCGCGACTTGACGCGATAATGAGCGCGTTTTTCGCGGAGCAGGGCTGGACAACGGGCGTGTCGGCGGAGACGGCAAAAGGATGAAGGTGCAGATACTAAACCCGAAGCATGTCGTATTCCAGGGGGAGGCCAAGAGCGTCTTCCTGCCGGGCGATCTTGCCGAGTTTGAAATACTGGATTACCATGCACCGATTATCAGCCTTCTCAGGCCCGGAAAGGTTGTGGTTGACTGGCGGACCGTCATACCGATCAAAAAGGGGATGGTGAGATTCGACAACAACGAATGCGTAATTCTAGTGGAGGAATGAAGGAGGCGCGCGGAGCAGGCAATGCTCGAAAATTTTATAATATTTTTGGTTATGTTCGTCACGATAATCGGTCCGTCGGCCGTTACAGCGGCCATCGGGTACGCGAGCATACGCGCCCTGGGGCGCAATCCATCGGCCGCGAACAAGATTCTGCAGGCAATGGTCATCGCCCTGGTTTTCGCGGAGTCCATTGCGGTGATCGCGCTGCTCATACTGTTCAACCTGTTCGGAGGCAGGGCGTGACATCGGAACGGGAGATGTGGTCATGCACGAGATACTTGTGAAGGTTGTTTTGCCGGTGGCAGTTGCGCATGTTGTGGTCCTGGTTGTCATGCTTGCGGTCATACGCAGGATGCTTCTGGGTGACGCGAATCGCGCCATAGCCAGGGTCAGGGATGTGGAGGCGGAGGTGCGAAAGAAGGAAGAGGCGATCCGGCGTGAGATCGAGGAGCACGAGAAGGAATTCGCCAGAAAGAAGGCCGAGGCGGAGGAAGCCTTACAACGCCAGAAGGAGGAGGGTCAAAAAGAACTTGCGAAGGCGAGGGATCAGGTTCTTGCCGATGCCAGAAAGGAGGCCGACAAGATTCTGGATCAGGCCAGAAAGAACGAGGAAAGATATCGCAAACAGCTTGCTCAGGAGATGGAAGAGAAGATGGTGGACCATGCCGTTCAGCTTTTCGGGATGGTTTTTAGCGAGAAGATGGACGCGGCTCTGAACGAGAAATTCATAGACGAGCTTCTTGACGCCCTGGCCGAGGTTGACTCTTCCAACATCACGGTTGATGCCAGAGGGGCGCAGTTTACGAGCAGCCATCCTCTCTCGGTTGGCCAGAAGGAAAGGCTTCAGAAACTTCTGGCGGAGAAGTTCAACGCACAGGTCACGATAGACGAGACCGTTCAGCAGGACCTGATTGCCGGCCTGGTTCTCAAGCTGGGCGGTCTGGAAATAGACGGAAGCCTGAGAAACCGGCTTCAAGAGGCGGCCGCCGAAATCAAGAAGAGTGTGGGCATATGATCCGCAGATTTGGGAGAGGGAAGCCGTGCAACTGGTAGAGTTGAGAAGAGAGCTCAAGTTCAACCAGGAGCTGGTGCAGCTCATAGAGACGCTCAAGAACATAGCCGCCGCGCAGTATCATCTGCTTGAAAAGGAAAAGGAGCGCTTCGACGAGTTTATGAACTCGTTTGCCGGTTTTTTCAGAGTAGTGAATCTGGTAGGCGTAGACGATCCACTTGTGCGGGTGATGTCGGATGTGCTCGGTATTGTTGTGGTGACATCCGACGCTGGTTTCATGGGCGGCCTCAACCAGGGGGTCATGAGGGCCGCAGTGGAACTTCAGGGCGAGCGTCCGCCTGAAAAGGTGGCCTATGTAGTTATTGGCGAGAAAGGGGCATCGGCGTTTTCGGACGCGAGGCGGGAGTTCAAGTTCTTTCAGGGAATAAACCAGGACACGATATACGAACAAGCGATGGCGATAAAGGATTATATAGTTGGCGAGGTTCTGGCAAGGCGTATAGGCAAGGTTGTGGTGGTATATCCCAAACCGATTTCGTTTACCGCCCAGACAATTGAGACGGTCAACCTGCTTCCATGCGCCGAGCTTTTCGATGCGTCCGCGGGGAGCGATG
>CALETX010000288.1 GCA_937920455.1 uncultured bacterium | reverse complement strand
CAATGGGATGAGCAAACGATGGTTTATAAGCCGCTCGATCGAAACGATCCAAATCTGGATTTCAAGCCGCAAGGCGCGCCTGAGGGGAAAGCGGTCTATGTGGTCAGGATTCCGCACTCAGAAGAGCGTCTGGTGCAGGCTGTGAAGCGCCTGATCGAAGAACAACGGAAACTCTACGAGCAGGAAAACGCCGGCCTGCCGCGCATTTATTTCGATCGTCACCTGTACCAGCCGCTCCTGGTCGAAATGCCGGACAAGGCGCAGATCGTACCGCCCGGACTAAAGGAGAGTGAGGCGCGCTTTGTGCGCGACATGCGCGAATACTGGAACGCCGAGAAAGGCAAATCGTTCGTCGGGAAAGAGCTTTTTCTGTTGCGCAACCTGAGCCGCGGCCATGGGATAGGTTTTTTTGAGGAACGCGGCTTTTATCCGGATTTCATCCTCTGGCTATTGGATCAGGAAACAAGAGCACAGCGCATCGTCTTTATCGAACCCCACGGCATGCTACACGCCAAAGCCTACATCCACGACGAAAAGGCGCGCTTGTGGGAACGGCTGCCTGACTTGGCCAGGGGAATCGGAAAGCGGAGTGGCCGCAATGACATTGCGCTGGACGCCTTTATCATCTCTGCCACGCCGTATCAAGACCTGCGTCTGAAATACGATGATGGCACTTGGCAACGCGACACATTTGCCGAAAAGCATATCCTTTTCCAGGAACGCGGAGGTGAATACGACTATATGAATGTGCTTTTCGAACGGCCGAGAAAAGCTTCCATATGATGCTGCGCCGTGTCAAGTGAAGGCGCATGCATTCACCTGAAGCAGAAAAATCTTGATCGTGGGAGCTATGTTTTCGTTTCATGGCCGGATGATGCATCTGAAGAAAAAGCCGGAGAAAGCTGAGCTTCGCCTTGCGGCGCGTATAGTCGTTCTTCTCATCCTGTTCCGCCTGGGACCGGCTTCAGCAGCTCCTTCGCGGCGCGCACTTCCTGATCTTTCCACAGAACTCAAACGGGCCGCTTCGCACGGAGAGTCATCAGCAAGCCAGGCAGATGCGATTGAGAACGAAGCTAGGGTTGCTATCCATCGGGCGCGGGATGAGGCAGCCGCAGCCGCAGCGGCGGTCGCCGAGATTGACTCGAAGATGCCTGCGGCCCTGAGCGATGGGCAGCTTGAAGAGGCGCGCTATCTTGCCCAGGCGCGCAAACTGCAGGAGTTGCGCCTTGAGACAGCCGAATCCGAGGCAAAACTGTTGGTCAAACGCATCGAGCTGGCGGAAAAAAAGGCTGAAATATGGAAGCGAAGGATCGAAACGCTCAGCATGGCCGGAAACCTTGACCTCCGCGCCATCGTGGCAACGCCGGAGGAAACCGCTCAGAATCTGCGGCGGCTTGATGATCTGCGAAAAGAAATGGAAAACCAGTCAGCCCGCCTGCGCCGCAGCGTTTCCAGACGGCACATGAGCCTCACTCGCCTGCAATTACAGAGGTCTGTGGCCAAGAAAGAATTCTCTGCCCTCTCCCCCGAACTCGACAAGCAGGTGGAGAAAATCGTTGGGCGAGCCATCAGCTTGCACCAGGAATGGGCGCAGACATATCGGATGGAGGAAAAGCAGGCAATCATGCAGATTGCCTTCCTGCGCACTGAGAAACTGGTTCGGCAAGCATTGGCCGGGATGATCCGCAAGAGGAACGAGGCCGAAGAAAGGGAAAGGCTCAAGGTCCAGACATCGGAAACAGCGTCCCGTCTCGGGGAAATACGATCAAAACTCGCTCCAAGGCTCGCTGAGATTGGTTCGTTGCTCGAAAACATCAGACGTACTGAAGAGGAAAATATCACCAGCCACGACCTCGCCGGTCAGCCGCGCGACACTGTGGCAGCCTTTCGGCGGAAGATGAGGCTCGAAGCCGAAGAAGCCTTGATTCATGAATGCATTTCGCTGGCAAAAGCCGCCGCGGCTTTTGCCGAGGAACAGGAGGAACGCCGGCGGGCGGTTGATTCGTTGACGGGGGTGGACGGTATCCGGAGTCAGCGCAGCATTCTGGAGGAAAGCGCGCGGACATCAGAGGAGTACCTCCTCAGCTTCAACGTGCTTATTACGCGGGTCGAAAACAGCTTGAATGCCATCGGTCTTGGCACGGAGCTGCTGGACAAGCTGGAGGCAGAAGTGGCGCTCCGTATGGATGCGGATTTTGCCTCAGCGGATATTCCGGCGTCTCTTAATCAACTTGCTCTAAAGTACGTCTCGGATATGCCCGAAGCCGACGAGGACAGTCTTGCAGCGGCTGTGTTCCGGCTGGCCCAACGTCTCTTGATACGGCGGCGAATCGAGATGGCCGAACAGTGGCTCGATATGACGCGCCGAGATATTACGGCTCTGGACGCTCTTGCATCGTCGGCGCTTTGGACAACCGCAGATCTGAGGTTCACCACCGACGTCGCGCATGAGATCCGCGATTTTATCCGAGCGGCATGGGTGGACATTACGTGGTCGTGGGACACCCTTCGATTGGGGCTGACCGATCACGGCAAATCATCAAGACGAAGGATTATTGCGGCGCTTTTCGCGGTGTTTATTCTTGTGGCC
>CALETX010000287.1 GCA_937920455.1 uncultured bacterium | reverse complement strand
CACGGAACTGGATGCTGTTCTGCCCCGCCGCGCCTACAAACGAGGCAGAGATGGACTCTTGCGTTTGCTCAGCGATCGTGATGAGGCTGAGACGCTCGCAAATGAACTGGACACTATAAGAGAGCCGCGTTACTGGGATACGGTCATGATTGGCTCAACGTACGACCCTTCCCTGAATTGGATGCGCGGCAGGCGGGTGTCGGAAATCTCACGGGAAAAAGGCATGTCGCCAGGACACGCCGTCATCACAATTCTCAAGGCGGATCGGGCAAAGACCGGCGCGTTCTTCTTTGGAATGAGCGAGACCAATATGAAAAAGATACTTGCTGAACCATGGGTGATGATCGGATCCGACGCCTCACTTCGCGCGCCAACCGGCCCCCTTGCATCTGATTATCCGCATCCGCGAGCCTATGGGACATTTCCCCGTTTCATCAGAATGGCGCTGGATGAAAAGTTATGTCCCATTGAGGAGGCAGTAAGGAAAATGACTTCTCTTCCCGCCGCTCACTTCGGAATCGCCCGCAGAGGCGCTCTTACGCCAGGCTTCTTCGCTGACATCGTGGTTGTTGATCCGCACTCGATAAAGGATGATGCAACATACGACAATCCTCATCTGGTCTCCAAAGGCATACTACACTTGATTGTCAATGGCGCCATAACCATCAAGGATGGGAAAATAACCGGCAAACGGGCCGGACGTGTTATCTAGGCCACATTAGTCACCAGGAGTCTCCGGGCATGAGTGCGCTGTATCTTATGAATGCAGTATGACCTTTTCCCATTGACGCGAAATGTCATGCCCAGGAAACAGGTATACGCGCGCGGGCGCGAGACAAACCAAGGACGATTTTGTAGTAGACTAGTTCATGAGGGATTCTACCATCCGTCCCCACACAGAAAGGAAAGGCCAAACCAAATGAATCCTGTTATCGAAAACAATGCAAGAGTGCTATTTCAGGGAGATAGCATAACCGATGCTGGATGGAACCGAAACGATCCATCTAGCCTCGGCACAGGCTATGCTATGATGATCGCGGCATGGTTTTCCGCCTTGTATCCGGCCAAAAACGTCACATTCATCAACAGGGGCATAAGCGGAAATCGGGTTAAGGACCTGGCTACGCGATGGAAAGCCGATTGTCTCGATCTGCGTCCTTCATGGGTTTCCATTCTCATCGGCATCAACGACACATGGCGCAGGTACGACAGCAACGATCCCACGCCGGTCGAAGAGTATGAGGCAAATTATCGCAAACTCCTGACATCTGCGCGTGAAAATCTGAAATGCAGATTTATCCTTATTGAGCCATTCGTCCTCCCGGTTCCCGAAGATCGCAAAAGGTGGCGCGAGGATCTGGACCCCCGCATACATGCAGTCAGATCGCTCGCGAGAGAATTCAACGCTGTGCTGGTTCCTATGGACGGAATATTTGCGGCTGCCACTTCAGTCCGTGAACCGGCCTTCTGGGCTGCCGACGGAGTGCATCCCACGCCGGCTGGTCATGCGTTAATAGCGCAGTCATGGCTCAGGGCGGTCTCGGCGATCTGATTACCGAGGCAACGGGTTTCTCGCAAAATAGCCGAGTTGCCCTTGCACATACCGCCCGGAAATGCGTACTATTACGCACTGGAGCGGAAAATGTGGCAGGACGTAAGATCACTCGCGGAACACCGCCCTAGGTTATCGTGGTGGGCAGCCGGTTATGAACAGAGGGACATGCGGGTTCGGCATGCGACTGCAAATATTCTGCTGCAGGTCGGCAATGCTTCTTGCTGGCCAAATACTTTCATGCCTCGCTTGGGTGGCGGAATGGCAGACGCAAGGGACTTAAAATCCCTTGGCCGCAAGGCCGTGAGGGTTCGAATCCCTCCCCAAGCACCAGGTCTGAGGAAATTTAGTCAGTTTCGGACTCATTTCCTCGCTGCCGCCGATGCAACCCATTTTCAGTAACCGAAAAGCACATGGCATACATTGAAGATATTGGCGGCTATAATATGGCCCGACTGGAAGAGGCTGTACAAGCGGTGTTGCGGGGAGAGACGTGCAGATATGAGGAAATAGTCAAGGCCTGCTCGCCCAGCATAAGAGCCGTACTATCAGCCATGATAGAGGATCACGACATGGTGCCTGATCTGGTTCAAGAAACCTTTATCATTGCCTATAGAAGGCTCGATATGTATGAGCCTGGCACCGATTTCTTTGCCTGGCTGCGCACAATAGCGCGGAACGTTGCGAGGAACGAGAAACGCCGTCAGCGTCATCGAGACACTCCTGACGCCGCGCTGAACCGAACTGATGAAGATGCGATAGAGAATCATGTCGAGGCGATTGTCGAGACGCTTCCGGCCGACATCATGGACGCTCTTGAGGATTGTGTACAGCGTCTTGACCCGCGCGCCAGGCAGCTTATTGAAGCATTTTACCATCAGGGCAGAAGCGTGAGGGAAATGTCAGGCCGATTCCATCTCTCTGAAACAGCAGTTAAGGTGGCTCTCTTCCGGGCCCGCCGTGCAATCTATCATTGCCTTCGGAAGAAAGGCATCTTTTCAAGATGAAACATTTCGAGATCATCCTGCAATATGTCAGAACAAGGCTGGGTCTTGATCCCACAGACGCGGAAACCAAAGCGCTCCTTGCGGAGGACTTTCCGGAATCCACATCGTCCGACACTCCAGCCGCAGATATTATCATTGACAGATTGTTGTCGGCATCGGGGCGGAGCGCGGATAATATTCTTATAGAGCAGCGGACACTTGCGGCGATCAGGAAACTTGATAGAGAGCGCAACAAACGTCGTGCTTATCACTTCTTCCGGTTCGAAGCAGGGACGGAGAGACTTGTCAGCGTCATAGCCGCCTGTGTAATCTTGTGCTTCGGGTTCTGGTGGGCCGCCAATCTAATGCTCCCCAGCCCGATTGCTATCCTCGACCCTTATGGAAGCGTATGGATTCTTCGTCAAAAGCAACGCCTGACGCCTACTGTTCCGACAAAACTGTATAGCGGGGATACTGTTATCACAGGCGAGCGATCGCGCGCGATCATCAGATATCGGAGGCATCGGACGTACATCAGTCTCAGAGCCGATTCACGTATGCGCCTGTTTGCCAGCTCCACTGGCCAACTTGCGCTTCTTGATACCGGCAGTATGGCTGCTGGCGTTTCCGCAGCATCTGGCAGATCACACTTCACTGTTGAAACGCCCCATGCAAGGGTATTTATGGAAAGCGCAACGCAGTTCAAGCTCCGATCCACCCAAAGTGAGTCGGTTATTGAAGTTATCGAGGGAGAGACCACTCTCCAGAGCCTTTCCTCTTGGGCAGAGCCGATAGAAATCGAAGCGGGTGCCGTGGTCGCCGTGAATGGCGGACGAAGGCTAGTGCCTGGCAGTTTCGGTGCGCCTGTGATAGCCAATGTCCGCGGGCTTGACCGGACTGAAATAGAGAATAGCCTCCGCCTGGGACGGCTGTTCGGCGTCAACACCCTGGCTTACGATTTGCCCTTGTCCGGGACAAAGCCGCCAGAGGCGCTCGTCAAGGCAGTTGCTGAAGCTCACAAACAGGGCTTTATGTTCTACGCCAGGGTTGATCTGAAAACGCTGGTTTCCGTTGAAAAAAAAGACCCTGGGCGCTGGATAAGGGAAAACCTTGCCCCGCTCGTTGCGGAGTACGATTTTGACGGGGTGTATTTTTACAACGGCGGTGATCTGGTACGCGAGAAGGAGATAGCCTCCATCCTCATGCCCCTGTACGACTCGCTAGTTGACGTCCTGCCTGGAACCGCCATGCTGATAGGCTACTCCCGCGATCCAAACGCCTGACAGCGTCAACTGCGGACTCGCGCCGATCTTCCTCCTTGTACGGAACCAATCAAAGCACTATGGTTCAACGCAGTTCAGTGCCTGCAGTGAAGGCGCACATGAATGACAAACCCGAAAGCTCAATAACGGTGATGGTGGTGGACGACGATCCTGCTGTACGTCAGCTTATAGCGAAACACCTCTCAAACGCTGGATATCATGTAAGCGATTTTGCGGATGCGCAAACATGCCTCGCTGCCTTTCAGGATAATCCGCCAGACGTTCTTCTCACCGACATAGATATGCCGGGAATGGATGGAATATTCCTTCTGGCCGAAGCAAAAAAGATCAATCCCTCAACCGAAGTTGTCGTCATCACAGGTCATGCCCAGAAAGAGAATGCCATCCAGGCGCTCAGGAAGGGCGCGTTCGATTTTTTCGAAAAGCCAGTGGATTTGGCTGAGCTTCTGGAAACCATACACAGGACCGTGCGATATCAGACTCTTGTGAGAGAACGCGACCGCCTTTCTAGCCAGGTGGCAGCGTTGTCAGAACGAGAGGCAAAACGGTGGGGAGTAACCGGCATCGTAGGCACAAGCCCAGGATTAAAGAGGGTTATGGCTGCCGTCGAATCTCTCCGCAAGACCGACAAAACAACTGTGCTTATCCAGGGAGAAAGCGGCACAGGGAAGGAACTTGTTGCTCGGGCAATTCATCTCGGAAGTTCAAGGGCTCTACGGCCATTCATAGCAATCAATTGTTCGGCTATACCTGAGCAGCTCGCCGAATCCGTTTTCTTTGGACATGTGCGCGGAGCCTTTACTGGCGCATCGTCAGACGCAAAAGGTTGTTTCGACACCGCCGACGGTGGAACGCTCTTCCTCGACGAGATAGGAGACATGCCCCTCAACCTCCAGACCGTGCTGCTTAGGGTTTTGGAAGACGGAATAATTATTCCTGTCGGTGCCCAGAAAGGACATTCGGTCAATGTGCGCGTGATTGCCGCCACAAACGCGAGTCTCCCTGAACGCGTTGCTTGTGGACGATTCAGACAGGACCTCTATTTTCGCCTTGAGCGCTACTTGATAGAGATACCGCCTCTGAGGACTCGCAAAGAGGACATTCCGCTTCTCGCAGAACACTTCATGAACTTGCTTGCTTGCGAAATGGGCATACCACCGCCGCCCCTCAGTCCTGATGTCATTAACTCTCTTGAATCCTACGATTATCCTGGAAACGTCCGTGAGTTGAAGAACATCCTCGAACGGGCACTGATAGATTCCGGTGGGAAACAGATATCAGTTGATCATCTGCATTATGGAACTCAGACCAGATCGCATCTGCGCTACAGCTCAGCCGAGGTATCGCCCGTGTCCTCAGAAGA
>CALETX010000286.1 GCA_937920455.1 uncultured bacterium | reverse complement strand
CGCACAATTTACATTCGGAAGCACGCGCTCAAGCCGACGCTTGCAGTTTGGACGAGCGGGTATTTCTGGATCAATGTAAACTGTCTTGGCAGGAATGTTTATCAGTGATATCGCTTCGTAGGGCAAGACAACATGCGCAGTTCACGTTGCCCGGTGTGTCCGTTTTCTACTCCTTGCTTCGCACAAAGCATATCAGCCAAAACCACTAACGGCCAGGTAGTGCTGCCGTTCCGACATATTAAACCTTATGCCATTGCTGCCCAAGGAATACAAGTAGTTTCAGACGACCATGACAGAGCAGCTCGCCGGGCACAGCCGCGCCAGCCCACATACAAGAGGCGACGCATTGACCGGTCACACGGAAATCTAACAGATTTCTGGTTGCGCGTTACCCTGTTAATGAGGTATCAGCATGGCGTTTTCATTTTGAATACGACAATGGAGCCCAACCACAAAAGGTCAATTACCCGTCAAACGCCTGCTCCGGGAACAAAGATCGTCTCATGGCGGGGCGACACTGCCCGATTCTCCCTTGAAGTTCCAGAGACGCCGGTCGGTCAGGCGTGGGTGCGCACCAACATCGGTCATGCGCGCGAAACGAGGGCTGAAATCGTAGGCAACGTGGAGGCAAACGCCCCTGTCCGAGGATCAGACTGGCACGATTACCCGATGCGCAGGACGGCGCCAAACAGGTTTGAAACCGTTCTGCCACTCGCTCAGACAGGCCGGTTCGAGGCCAAAACATGGTTCCAACCTTCCGCCGATTCTGACCCTGTATGGCCTGAAGGTGGAAATGTCGTCATCAAGGTCGAACCACCGGAAACCTGGCGCGGAATTTCAGTATACACGGCATTTGTCAGACAGTTTGGCCAAAACCTGACACGGAAAAAATCACCATCAAGCACTGACACTCTAGCCGCCGCATCAAAGCTCGATGCAGAGGGATGGACCGTAATTCCACCATCCGGCACATTCCGGTCTCTTAAGAACCAGCTCGACCACATCATCAACACCCTGGGATTCCGTTATATCCACCTGCTCCCAATCTTTCCAACCCCGACGACATACGGCCGAATGGGCAGGTTCGGCAGCCCCTTTGCATCAATAAACCTCACTGCCGTTGACCCTGCGCTGGCGGATTTCGACCGCAAAGCCACTCCGATGGAACAGTTCATTGAGCTTGTTGACGCCATTCATGCGCGATCCGCAAAGGTGCTTCTGGATGTGCCGTTGAATCATACTGGATGGGCATCGGAGCTTCAGCTCCATCACCCGGACTGGTTCCTGCATGACACTGATGGAGCTTTTCATTCGCCTGAAGTATGGGGCGTCCGATGGGAAGACTTATCAGAATTGGATTACTCGCGGATACAGCTCTGGCGCTTCGTAGCCGACGTATTCCTCTTCTGGTGCAGGAAAGGGGTGGATGGTTTCCGATGCGATGCCGGCTACCGCATCCCTGTCGCCGTATGGCGATATGTTGTCGCAAAGGTCCGCTCCGAATTCCCGGACACTATTTTTTTTCTAGAGGGTCTCGGTGGAAGCTGGAACACGGTGGAAATGCTGCTCGACGAGGGAAACCTTGACTGGGCGTATTCCGAGCTCTTTCAAGATATTGACGGCAGGCATCTGGCGACAACGCTGCCTCACTACATCAGGATCTCAACAACCAAGGGGATATTGGTTCATTTTGCCGAGACCCACGACAACAACCGGCTGGCTGCCAAATCGCACCTTTACGCACGTATGAGAACCGCCCTGGCTGCGCTGTGCTCACATAACGGCGGATTTGGCATTGCCAACGGAGTTGAATGGTTTGCCACGGAAAAAATAGACGTGCATCAGGCAAGCGCGCTAAACTGGAACAGCTCAGCAAACCAGATCGAACACATAAGGCTTTTGAACGCTCTTCTGGCAAATCATCGCGCGGTCCATGCCGGCGCTACGCTTCGAGTGTTTGCGCAAGAGAAATCAAACAGCATTGCCGTGATGAGGCGCGCAGCGGACGGCTCCTCGCCGCTTCTTATTGCAGTCAATCTGAACGATGAACAAAACTCCACAGTCGAATGGCCACTGGATGCCTTTCCAGACACACCACGAGCATTTCATGACCTGCTTTCACGGCGCGAAGTAACGCCTTATGTCGCCGGTCAGCAGTACTGCGTCGAGTTGGCGCCGGCTGAAGTCATATGCCTGTCCCCCTTTAAAGAAGATGTTTCCCTCCTCCAAGCTGCGCTTGGAGGCAGAGACGATATGCCTCGTGATGCATGCCGGCATCAGCGATTGAAGGCAAAGGCCATGGAGATGCTCTGCGCAACCAGGGGAACAGGCGACGTTTCCGAGTTCAACTTTGACCGGTTGGCTAAAGATCTGGCCAAAAATCCTTCCACGGCGGCAGCCGGGATTGCGGGCACTGAGTATCCGCCGGTCGTGACATGGACATGGCCCCGCGACGTCCGGAGGACAGTAATGTGGCTGCCTGGCCACTTCCTATTGGTGAGTGCCGAAGCTCCTTTCTGTGCGGAAGTGTGGGCTGGCGAAAACTCGCTATGCAGAGAAGACAGCATTGCAGGGTCAGAGGGCAAGCACTTCGCCATTATGTGTCCCCTGAAAATCTGTTCTATTCCGGCAAAGCTGGAAATTCGCATTGCCGTCTTCACTAGAGAAGGAGTGAAAAAAAACGAAGGAACGCTATTTGTCCCTCCGGACGCCCGGAGATACGCTGTTAACCTCGATTTCCAAGCGGAAGCTGCCCGGTCGCGAAACTTGAGGGGATTGTTGACCAATTTCATTGGCACGGCCGTCCAGGTGCCAGCAGCATGGGGCGCTCTCGCCAGCCGCTACGACGCCTTGCTTGCGGCAAATCTGTCTCACCGCTACCCTGAGGATAGACATATCATGTTCACCCGGCTTAGAGCTTGGATTACTAGAAAAAGCTATTCTGCCGAACTGAGGCCTGACGACATCACCCGTTTCTCAGCGCATAAAGACAGACTTGAGTGGCATTTCATCCTCGGAGTTGGCGATGGCAAGCAGATTGCTCTTCGTGTGATGGTCTCTCTTGCGCCGGACCGAAACATGATCTACACCCGCTTCTCAAGAGAACACTCTGACGGCGGGGAGATATGGCTGCCAAACAGCGATCCTGTCCGCCTGATAATTAGGCCTGACATCGAAGACAGAAATCACCACAACATCACCAAGGCGTACCTGGGGCCCGAATCGTCGTGGGCAGGAGCGATAAAAGCCGGATCGGATTCGTTTGAATTCAAGCCCGCGGAGGAAAGGACCCTTGCAGTATCAGTGAATTCAGGCAAGTTCTCCTTCGCCCCGGAATGGCAGTACATGGTTCACAGGCCGCTCGACGCTGAGCGAGGACAGGACCCGTATTCAGATCTCTTCAGCCCCGGCTACTTCAGCGCCATCCTTTATGGAGGAGAGGAGACCACCCTTTCGGCTGAGATCCTGCAAGGCACTTCTTCAAAAGCATCCCCCGCAGTTGTCATTACGAAAGAACGCACTGTCGGCGCGGAGCATCTCTTTGATGCAGCGTCCAGTGCGTTGGAGTCCTTCGTGGTCAGACGCGCCAACGGCAAGACGATCATCGCCGGCTATCCCTGGTTCCTTGATTGGGGACGCGACTCGCTCATATGTGTTCGCGGTTTGGTCGCCATCGGCATGAGAGAGGAAGCGGCTTCGATTCTTGCGCAGATAGCGGCCTGCGAACAAGGCGGAACGCTTCCTAACATGCTTGCCGGAGCCGAGCCATGCAATCGCGACACATCTGACGCCCCTTTGTGGCTGTGCGTGGCGGCAGCCGACATTGCTGAAGCACGTGGATATGAACATTTACTACGGGACTTCCGCGTTGCCGATGGCCGTCTCCTGAGAGACATTCTACTCTCAATAGGACGCTCCTACATCCAAGGCACAGCCAACGGGATACGGATGGATCCGAACTCAGGGCTGGTGTTCACTCCGGCGCACTTCACATGGATGGACACACAGCATCCGGCAAGCACTCCGCGTGAGGGTTTTCCTGTCGAAATTCAGGCTCTCTGGCATGCGGCGTTGCGCGTGCTCTCTCGAATCGAGCCCTCCGGCCCATGGCTCGAACTGTCGGAAAAAGTCCGATCGTCCTTTCACTCGCTTTACGAATCGCCACAGAAGTCATTCCTTGCGGACTGCCTTCTTGCCCCACCTGGCAGGATTGCCAGAGACGGTGTGCCCGACTGGTCCCTTCGACCCAACCAGCTTTTCGCGGTCACGCTCGGGTTGGCAAACAATCCGCGAATCGCGCGCAAGATAGTTGCGGCCTGCGAAGAA